>NZ_JABUZF010000238.1:0-16830 GCF_014897885.1 Halomonas sp. 3D7M
CCCCAGCTTCAATTGAAGCTGGGGTTTTTTGTTGGTCACTGATAATGCTTTAAGTGCATCAAGCAGATAAATTATCGCTACTAATCTCACTACTTAGAAAGCATTTGAAAGAAAGTGCTATGATGCGGCGATTAGCGGGGGCATTTTATTCTGAATAGATGTTCACCTATGACATGAAATTACTTTCGAGGTGAAAGGGTGAGTGAAACAGTACCCACATCGTGGCTTGTCTATTGCCGCCCAGGGGTTGAAAGCGACGCTCTGGCTGAAATGCAACACCACGCCAAACAGCACGAGGTGAGTTGCGAACCTGCACAAGGCGAAGGTTGGGTGAGTTTAACGCGCTTAGATAAAGAGCCGATTAATGATTTGCATCGTAAAGCGGCGTTTAAGCAACTTATTTTTGCTCGTCAAAGTCTAGCTGCACTGCCTGCGCTCACGCTGTCCCGAGATGATAGGCTTACGGCTATTCTCGATCAGGTAAAGTCGAGTCGTTGGAGTTTTGAAGAAATTTGGCACGAAACGCCAGATACCAATGATGGCAAAGCATTGGCAGGCTTAATTAAAGCGCTGACTAAGCCATTGCAGAGTATGCTAAAAAAACGGGGCGCACTACGCGGTAAAGCCGGTGCACGTCGTTTACATATTTTCTGGACAGATGGTGATCGTGTTCAGTTGGGTATGAGTTTTCCTGACAATCGAAGTGAGCTGATTAATGGTATACGCCACCTACGTTTCCCATCTCGTGCACCAAGCCGATCAACGCTGAAGTTAGAAGAGGCATGGCATGAGTTTATTCCACGAGAAGAGTGGGATACAAGGCTTGCGGATCATATGCAGGCAGCGGATTTAGGGGCCTCCCCAGGTGGTTGGACTTGGCAGTTAGTCCAGCGTGGCATGTATGTTTATGCCATTGATAATGGGCCAATGGACAAGCAGCTAATGGCTACGGGACAGTTAGATCATCTTAAAGAAGATGGATTTACTTGGGAACCGCCGCAACGAATGGATTGGCTAGTTTGTGATATCGTCGATAAGCCTGTGCGCGTGTTAGCAATGGTGGAAAGATGGTTAACTCGCAAATGGTGTCGAGAGGCAATTTTTAATTTAAAACTGCCCATGAAGAAACGCTGGGACGAGGTTAATCGCTGTATTAGCACTTTGGAAGATGCGTTGGAAACGGCGGGAGTGCGCGCTACGATTACATGCCGCCACCTCTACCATGATCGGGAAGAAGTGACGGTTCATGTAAGGCTCGCTCACTAATTGAAAGGTAGGCGGAGTAGCGTGAGGGTGTTAACAGCCTGGCTCGTACACGCGGACAGTTTCATCTTCTGTTAATAGAGGTAGGATGCTCTGCATGGCCGCTGCACGTGCTTCACTTGAATGCCACTCTTTCCAAGCGCGAAGATCGCGCCATTTGGTAATCATCAGGCGGCGATCTGTATGGCCAAGTTCGACGAGCGTTTCTCCACCGACAAATCCTCGTACGCCAAGTGAAACGCGCATTGCTTCGCGGGCAGCCAGTTCATATTCTTCTTCCAGGCCAGGCATAATACGCCGTTCAATGATTACTTTGATCATGCTGTCTGTTTCCTAAACGAGATTGTAGATGACTGATAATACGTATGACCCAAGTGCCTTTGATGCATCGTTAGACACAACGGGTTTATATTGCCCTGAACCTATTATGTTAATGCATAACAAGGTGCGTGATATGACGCCAGGGCAGGTGTTGAAGGTAATAGCAACAGACCCCGCAACGACTCGCGATGTGCCAAAATTTTGTCAATTTTTGGGACACCAGCTACTGCAGCAAGAGGAGTCTGATGACCACTACGTGTATTTTATTCGCCTAGCGTAAAGCTTCTGTAGCTATGCGAGGCTAGCCATTAATATTGGCTTCAGGCTCTGGCTTTGATTGGGTAGCCTCGCAAGTGCTTAGTTAAGATCACCCCTCTTTATTTGGAACAACCATCATCGCCAAAGCTTCCAGTGTCGCGGGGTCTTCATCCATTATGCGGCTAGCGATATGGCGTTGAAAAAAGTAAACCGTGCGATGGCGGGAGTGGGCATCGTAAAGGCACTTGTCACCCAGTAGGATGGGAGACATCGTGGCTTGCTGTTCATCGGCAAGAACTGCTTCAACACTTCCATCGCTATAGAGACGCCATCCATAGACTTGCTTCATATTCCAGGGTGCATCGGGATGATTCATGCATAAAGCATAAGTGCCAAGGGTGTCTGGAAGCTGTTGAATCAGCGTAACCTCTCCTGAAGCTTCATACTCGAAGTAACTGGCTGAAGCCATTAGCTCGTCGTATTTATGATCAGGAGGAAGGGCGAAAATTTCTTCGGTTTCTGGATCGCGGTAGCCAATAAACTGGCCATTTTCATGGCTGTCGAGTTCATGACAAGCAGCGAGCTTCTCCATCCATGGCACAAGGCCAATGACGTTACCGTTCTCTTGTAGCCCCCAGGCCAAAACAGGTAGGCCGTAATACGTGTCGGGACTCGCAGCGAGCTGGTAGACCATCTCTAACCCATCTAGCTCAGGGGCTAGGCGGATCAAACATTTTTGCGCCTGCTGACGCTGACGCACGGTTTCCAGGTCGATGACCTGGGCAGAGCGGGGTGACAGGGATGCGCCCATAATGTCCCTCCTTGTGCTGCGTGGTCACGACATCGGTAAACAGCGTATGCTGCCTACCACTTAGTTCACCAATAGCACAGGTTGCCCAGAAGGTTAAGGGGGT
Organism: Halomonas sp. 3D7M; assembly: GCF_014897885.1. NCBI lineage: Bacteria > Pseudomonadati > Pseudomonadota > Gammaproteobacteria > Oceanospirillales > Halomonadaceae > Halomonas > Halomonas sp. 3D7M. Next base: position 2,757 of record NZ_JABUZF010000238.1, read on the forward strand.
TTGTGATTTTTAATTATCGGAGCAGCTAGCAAATTGATCTCGCAACGCTTGGTGTTGTGCTTTTACTTGTTGAAGTTGCTGCCAGGGAGCCTGTGGGTTGTTCAATGATAACCAAGTGTTCTGATAGTTTTTAACCACTTCAGGTGGCATTATTTGGTGGGCATTAATTAGTCGGTTAATTGCTGTAAGCCACTTGAGGGAAACCTGCTCAACTTGATTAAATCCTGCTGGAAAATCATCTTGAAGGCATTCACTAGTCGTTAAGCGCGTTGACTCAAGTGCTACGTTTGCCTCCGTTAAGCGTTGGTGGGCGAGTAACAGTGTGCGTAAAATTTCTGCTGTTAATGGCCTCTCTTGCAGCGCTTTAAGGTGGTTTTCAAGTGCTGAAGAGTCCTGTTGCCATGCTTGGCTAAATTGGTGCGTCACCATTCGCTCAAGGTAATCAACGGCAACCAGTTGATTGTCAATATTAGGTAGTTCAGCGCTGTTTAGGGGGGCACTTGCTCGAGAAAAGCTTTTTTCCCACTCTTCAGAATCAAAAATGGCATTCCAGCTGACCGCTGGTAGCTGTTCTGTCTTAAGCTCAGTTAGTTCAGCCAACCGCGCCTTATTGTCATCACTTAGGCCGTCAGGAACATCACTGTTCCAGCAGGCACTTAGGCGTTGCCATAGTGCGCGTTCGTAAAGCCAGTGCTGGCTAGGGGGAGCAACGCGCCCCAACTGATTGTTCCGCGCTGCAATGAGTGATGTTATCTGACACTCACGTAACGCATAGATATTGAGCATACCCTCTCGGGTTTCAGGAATATTGAATAGCCGCTCTCGACGTTCAGGAAATTTACCAATATTAGGTGGAGGGTGACGCTCAATATCGGCAATTGCAAGGTCGCTAGTGAGCTGTTGGTGATACTCTACCCAAGGCTGTTCAGCACCATTGTTTCCGCAGCTCACTAGTAGCAAGCTGGCACTGGCAGTCAGCCATAATATAAGTTGTGGGTAGAGCGCCATTGCTTACTCCTGTTGGCTAATCCACTTTAACCGCCAAGCAAGTAATAGTGCGGCTGTGCTGAGCCCCGCAATCAGGCCCATCCAGTAACCATGCACTCCCAATGGGGCAGACATGCCGCCTAGACCGTGAGTTCCTAGCCAGTGACCACCGCCTAAACCGACAATCCAGTAAGAAAGTACGGTAATGACCATCACGATTCGGGTGTCTTTATAACCTCGTAATGCACCTGCTAAGTTGACTTGAAGTGAATCGGATAGCTGGAAAATTACTGCCAGGGATATGATGGTGAGCGCCAAAGCCTGGATGTCGGCATTGGAGGTGTACAACGAAATCACCGGCACCGCTGTAAACCAAAGTAATGTACTGTTGATGACGGCCACAATGACACTGATCACGATACCGTTCCAAGCAACAGTGCGCGCCATAGCAGAACGTTGTTGGCCCAATGTATTACCAACGCGTACGGTAAGTGCCATGCTCAATGACATCGGCAGCATAAAGAGAATAGACGTGAAGCTTAGGGCGATTTGGTGAGCCCCGACTGTGACCTCTCCAAAGCTGGCAATAAACAAGGCTATCAGGGTAAATAACGTCACTTCCACGAAAATAGCCACACCGATGGGCATACCCACTACGACAAGCTCACGGATGCCGGACAGTGTTGGTGGGGTTAGCGTTTGCCAAATCGAGACGCTTTGATAGGCGTGTCCTTTACGGGTATAGAGAGCCATTGCAACGGCCATTGTCCACATCGAGAGTGCTGTGGCGATGCCGCAGCCGAATGCGCCTAGTGCCGGTAGCTGTTGCAGAGCGCTGGGTAATCCATCACCCAATAGATTAACTAGGCCATCGCCGCCATAGATAAGTAAATAGTTACTGGGAATATTAACGGTTAATCCCACTAAACTAATCCATAACGCGGGGCGGGTGTGATTCATGCCATCTGAAAAGGCTCTAAGCGCCTGAAACAAGGCGATTCCGGGCATGCCGAAGGCAACCGCGGAAAGGTAGGCAGCAGACTCTCTTGCAACCGCTGGAGGCACCCCCATAAGTTCGAAGATAGGTGTCACGACTGTCCACAGCAATATAGCGGCAGTGAAACCGAGTACTAATGCGACCCACAGTGCCTGGTGAACCGCAGGGCGAATATCACTGTTTCGCTTGCCACCCAAAAGGTGCGCCACGATAGGCGTAAGGCCCATTAATGTACCGGTCATAAATAGCATCAGTGGCATCCACAGGCTTGAGCCAACCGAAACGGCAGCTAAGTCGGTGGCGTTATGCCTGCCGGTCATGATGACGTCGACCACGCTCATACCCGCCTGTGCGAGTTGAGCACCACAGATGGGTAGTGCTAACGCTACCAACGTGCGTGTTTCTGGCCAATAGATGGATTTTATATTGCTAGTAAAGCCGCCCACGGTATGTTTCCTGTTTAGCAAAGTGACCCAACAAAAGCCGATAGAGTAGCAGGAGTTACTAGGATCTCGGTAGCTGTCTAATGATTTGCCATCTCTTTATCATCTGGACAAGGCGCGGGTATACTTTACGAAATGAACGACGACGTAGGTATATAGTGACTCACGAGCAGGAGCGTTGGACGCTTCACGACATAACGGCGCTGTTTGATGGTGTGTTTTTAGCACGTTATCAGACGCGATTAATCAAAGGTGGCGATGAACCCCTATATCGCCCAGCTACATCTGAAACACCTTATCATCAGGTGATTTTTGCGCGCGGCTTTTTTGCTAGTGCGCTGCACGAGATCAGCCACTGGTGCATCGCAGGAGAGAAGCGTCGGCAGTTGGAAGATTACGGATACTGGTACTTGCCTGATGGGCGCGACGCTCAGCAGCAGCACGCCTTCGAACAAGCGGAGATTGCCCCGCAGGCGCTGGAAAAGCTGTTTACCCACGCCTGCGGACGCACATTCCACGTTAGTGTAGATAATTTAGGTGGGGACGTTGAGGTCGATCGGGATGCGTTTGCCAACAAAGTAGATGCCAGAGCAGCACGTTATTTAGAAGAGGGACTGCCATTGCGTGCCAACGCTTTCTTTATCGCGTTGACACGCTATTATCAGCATCAAGATACTTTAGTTCAGGCCATTAAACAGGGGCAGCGAGAACTTGACGTGGCGCTGGTCGCGTCGGCTTAGTCTTTCTCGGTAAGCTGTTTGTGCAGCGTTAGCATTACTTCAATTTCGTGCTCGGGCCGCATCGGTTCGAGCCCCATGTCGTTAAAAATTTCGCTGCGTAAGCGGTGCCAATCTCTCGCGCTAATCGCTTCATAAAGCACCTGTGCCGGCGCTAATTCAACAAAAGGATCCAAGCCATAGGTGTCAAAGAGTCGAGCCAGTGCTGCTTCATCCTCACCGTTATCGCTGGTATACAGCGTAGCCGAGAAGTGATCGGTCTCTAGTTCACGTATTACATCCAAAGGGCTGACGCCGAGGCTTTCTAGCTCTTCAATGCTATAAGAACCCATCACGTTCGTGTCTTCACTGATCCAGCTATCGTCAGGCTGAATGAGTGTTTGCTTAATGCGACCATCAGGTAGAGACCAGGCAATAGCCAGCGGCAAGCCGTCATCTTCGCCCGTCTCAATGGCAATAAATCCTGGGTAATCAGCCACGCTTCGCTCCTTTTAAGCTTCCGCATCAAGGCGGAAAAAATGCTGGGCAGTGCGGGTTGTTGCGTTCCCCAGCTCGGTTTCAGTCACGTCATGCCACTGGGCAATCTCTCTTACAATCCATGGTAGCAAGGCTGGCTCGTGACGGCGTCCTTTTAGTTTGGCTGGAAGATTGCGAGGCAGCAGGTAAGGACAGTCAGTCTCTACCATTAACCTTTCTAACGGAATATCTTTCACTATTGAGCGAAGGTGATGACCTCTGCGCTCATCACAAATCCAGCCGGTTAAGCCAATATGAAGATCTAAATCGAGATAGCCGTGCAGCGTATCTCGATCAGCGGTGAAGCAGTGAATAACGGCTTGGCTGATATCATCTCGCCAGCTATGCAGCATTTCACGCATTCGTTGCCCCGCGTCGCGTTCGTGCAAAAATAGCGGTAAGCCACTTTCAGCAGCGAGCGCCAACTGAGCTTCAAACGCTCGCTCTTGCTCGTGAGGCGTTGAAAAATTGCGATTAAAGTCCAGTCCACACTCGCCCACGGCAACCACTTCAGGTTTTTGATGAAGCGCTTTCAACTGGCGCGCCACATCACTACTCCACCCGCTAGCATCGTGTGGGTGAACCCCGGCAGTGGCATATATTCCTGGGGTCTGTTTAGCCAGCTCTACGGCTTGCTCAGCGTGTTCAATATCAGTACCCGTCACTATTAAGGTAGCTACATTGGCCGCTTTCGCCCGCGCAATGACATCAGCTAAATCACGCTGAAAGCTCTCGTGAGTCAGGTTAGCGCCGATATCCACCAAGGGGGCACCAGAACGAAACTGCAGCGCCTCGGGTAAAAAACTATCCACAGCACTTGTCGCCAAGCGTCACACTCCCAGTGTCAGTTAAAGATTCGATAGCAGCCAGCTCTCGTTAATTATTTAGCCAGCTGTGAAATGCCATTGTAACGCTGGAGAGTAACAACGACTAATGGTCTATCCCGGATGGATATCTCATTCGAATGGCACGAATTGCAAAAAAACTGGCTCGATAGGTAAACAGTAAAGCAGTTTTTACTTTTAACATGAGGATGAAGCATGAAATAAATCGGGCTTAAGGCTCTTTTAATAACAACAATAGACAGGTGAAAAGCATGCATTTATCACGTCATTTCGCTATTTCTGCGCTATCGGCTGCGGTCATTACGGCTAGCTATGCGCCCAGCGTGGCCGCCAATGAAGGTATTTCAGATAATGAAATCCGTATTGGTTATCTAGCTGATATGTCGGGTGTTTATCGTGATCCCATAGGCCCATTAGGGCAAGACGCCATTGAGATGGCAATTGAAGATATTGGTGGCAGCGTACACGGTGCCCAAGTTGTCGTCTTTAGCGCTGATGATCGCAATAGCCCTGACGTTGGCTCAAGCGTGGTGCGTGAATGGATTGATGAACGCAATGTCGACATGGTCACTGGCCTAGTGGCTTCATCGGTTACATTAGCAGCAGTAGGCTTGTTAGAAGAGGCGGATAAACTTGGCTTAGTGAACGGTGCTGTTTCTTCGAGTGTCACTAACGAGCACTGCTCTCCCAACCATATTCACTGGGTTTACGATACCTGGGCGATGTCTAACGGTACGGCCAAAGCCATTACGCAGGAAGGCTATAAAAACTGGTATTTGCTCAGTGCCGACTATTCATTTGGCCATGCACTTGAAGCGGATGTCGAGCGTGTGGTCATCGAAAACGGTGGAACGATAGTAGGTAGCGCGCGCCACCCCTTTCCGAACAATGACTTTTCCTCTTTCATGCTGCAAGCCCAGGCATCGGGTGCTGATGTGATTGCGCTCAATAATGCCGGTGGGGACACCATCAATGCCGTTCAAACGGCAGGCGAATTTGGCATTACTCAAGCCGGACAGATTCTAGCAGGCATGGTGCTGTTCAGTACTGATATACGCAGCATTGGGTTGGAGAGCGCTCAAGGGCTGCAGTTCACTAAAGCATGGTATTACGACTTAACTGATGAAACACGCGCTTGGGCAGAGCGTTTCCGTGAGCGCACCGGCAGCATGCCGACTATGGTGCACGCAGGGCTCTATTCCAGCACCCGCCACTATTTAGAAGCCATTGAAGCGGCCGGAACAGACGACACGCAAACCGTTCGTCAGCAGATGGCCGATACCCCCATTAACGATATTTTTGCAACGAACGGCTACATTCGTGAGGACGGCCGTATGGTTCATGACATGTATCTCGTTGAAGTGAAAACACCGGAAGAGTCAGTCGATGAGGATGACCTCTTCAGAGTTGTGCGCACGATTCCCGCCGAGGAAGCATTCCGGCCACTTTCTGAAAGCGTTTGCCCACTCGTCAACAATTCGTAAAACGCTGAAGCCCTAACAACACATAACAATAAGGACTTGGCATGGAACAGACACCCTTAATTCACCGTAATACGATTGGCGCTGCGCTAAACCGCAGCGCTCGCAAATATTCTCAGCAACTCGCACTAACGTTTGGTGAACGAACCTGGAACTATCAATCGCTTAACAATGCCGCTAACAGCGTAGCCAGTGGCTTGTTAAAGGCCGGTCTTTCTCCTGGGGATCGGTTGGCGGTATACGGTAAAAACTCCGATGCCTATGTCATTGCCTGGCTTGCTGCCACTAAAGCGGGCTTAGTACATGTGCCTATTAACTTTGCGCTAAGTAGTGATGAACTGCGCTATATCCTTGAACAGTCCGGGGCGAAAGGAGTGCTAAGCGATAGTTCGTTAGCTGACAAAGTGCAGCAGGCAACCCAGGGTTTAGCATTAACGGTCAATGGAACACTGCATGCTGATCAACAAGATATCCCGTTAGGTCGTTTTGATGTCTTGGCTTATGTGCATTCCTCGCCATCAACAAGGGAGCCAGCGGTCGCCGTAGAGGGAAGCAGTTTGGCACAGCTGCTCTATACCTCTGGCACAACAGCAGCGCCTAAAGCGGCAATGATGACCCACCAAGCGCTGATGGCGGAATATATGGCCTGCATGGTGGAGTTGGATATCAAGGGAAGTGACGCCATGTTGGCCGCTCTTCCACTTTACCACTCCGCACAAATGCACGTTTTTTTGATGCCAGCTTTACTACTGGGCGCCCCCATTCATTTGCTTGAAGCACCGCTTCCGGATAGCTGTCTGGCGACAATTACCGAACAAAAAATCGTATCTTTTTTTGCGCCGCCCACGGTGTGGATCAGTTTGCTACGTCATCCTGACGTTGATCGGCTTGATTTAACTTCGCTCAAGAAGGCGTACTACGGTGCCTCGATCATGCCGGTGCCTGTGTTGGAAGAGATGCAGCAGCGTTTCTCCGGCGTTGGTTTATATAACTGCTACGGGCAGAGTGAAATTGCCCCCTTGGCAACGGTATTACGTCCAGATGAGCATGCAGAGCGTCCTGCGTCGGCGGGACGGCCGATACTTACGGTGGAAACGCGCATTGTTGATTTGGAAATGAACGACGTTGCCCCCGGTGAGCATGGCGAGATTGTCCATCGTTCGCCGCAGTTAATGACGGGCTACTGGGATAAGCCGGAGATGACCGCTGAGTCTTTCCAAGGCGGCTGGTTTCACTCTGGTGATGTGGGCTACTTCGATGAAGCAGGCTATTTATATGTCGTGGACCGGATTAAAGACGTTATCAATACGGGGGGCGTGCTGGTTGCCAGCCGTGAGGTGGAAGAGGCGCTGTTTAAGCACTCGGCTATTTCGGAAGTAGCGGTGGTGGGGCTGCCTGACGAAAAGTGGATTGAAGCGATTACCGCCGTCGTTGTGGTGAAAGAGGGGCAAGTGGTTAGCGAGGATGAACTTATCCTCCATACAAAAAACTTGATTGCACCCTACAAAGTTCCTAAGCGTGTGGTGTTTGCAGAGGCTCTGCCAAAAAGCACCGCAGGTAAAATTCTTAAACGTCACCTGCGCCAAGACCTAAAGGAGTGAGCATGGACGAGCAAACACAGGCGCTGTTTCATGACATGATCAGCCGCTGCTTAGCGCAGGAAGTGGCACCTTTCTATGACCAGTGGGAAGCGGACGGTGAAATACCGCGCTCTTTATGGCTAGCGCTGGGTGCCGCTGGTCTATTGGGGATTGATCTTGATGAGACCTATGGTGGCTCAGGTGCCGATATTGCCATCACCCAACTGGCACTGGAGGAGATGTCTCGGCAAGGGTTTGGTGGGCTAGCCAGCGCTTACAACATTCACGCCAATATCGTGATGCCTTACCTGCAAAATTTAGCCACTGATGAACAGCGCGAAACCTGGCTACCCCGCATGGCAAGCGGGGAGTGGTTGGGGGCGATTGCCATGAGCGAGCCGCATGCTGGCAGTGACTTGGCAGCGATGAAAACCCGCGCCACCAAAACAGCCGATGGGTGGCTGCTCAACGGCAGCAAGCTGTTTATTACCAATGGCCAAGTGGCCGATCTCGTTATTGTCTGTGCAAAAACAGACCCCAGTGCAGGTGCAAAAGGGGTCTCGCTGTTTTTGGTTGATACGTCACTTGCCGGTTTTTCCCGTGGCAAGCCCATTAAGAAAATTGGCCAGCACGCCAGCGATACGGCAGAACTAGCATTTGACCAGCTGCAACTGCCTAACAGTGCCTTATTAGGGGAAGAGGGCGCTGGGTTTCGCTATCTAATGCAAGAGCTGCCCCGGGAGCGCTTAGGCGTAGGCGCGCAAGCGCTTGGCGCGGTAGAGGGCGCGTTGGCATTAACGCTTGATTACGTTACCCAACGTCACGCGTTTGGTCAGCGCGTGGCCGACTTTCAAAATACCCGCTTTACGCTGGCTGAGATCAAGGCACAGCTGGATGTCGCGCGAGCTTACTTCGACCAGTGCGTTAATAGGTACCGCCACGGCACGATGACAAGTACCGAGGCCGCGATACTCAAATTACAGCTTAGCGAGCTGCAGTGTCGTGCTGTTGATCGGTGCCTTCAGCTGTTTGGTGGTTATGGCTACACCCATGAATATCCCATTTCACGCTTCTATTTAGACGCCCGCGTGCAAACTATTTACGCCGGTAGTTCTGAGATTATGAAAGAAGTGGTCGCACGCTCGCTGTTGGGCAAAGTGGCTTAAGCGCTTTTCTTAAGTCCTTTTCCGCTGTGCGTTATTACTAAGGAGAGATTATGCAACTGGATAGCGTTGTTATTGTAAGCGGTGCTCGCACCGCTATTGGCGGGTTTGGTGGGTCGCTCTCATCTTTCGCGCCCCATGCGTTAGGCACTATCACTGCTCAGGAAGCATTGCGCCGTGCGGGCATTGCTGGCGCTGATATCGATCACTCTGTGTATGGCCATATTATTACCACTAGCCCAGAAGATGCCTATCTTGCCCGTCATATCGCGTTGAGTGCGGGTGTGCCGAAAGAAGCCGGTGCCTTTAATGTTAACCGGTTATGTGGTTCCGGCGTGCAGGCAGTGATATCCGCTGCGCAGCAAATCGCTCTGGGCGACAGCCGCTTAGCATTGGCAGGTGGGGCTGAGTCGATGTCGCGGGGCGCTTATCTACTGCCGCCCCAAGCACGCAATGGCATACGCCTTGGCGATGCCAATATCCAGGATCTTACCCTCGGCATTCTTAGTGATCCATTTGGCAGCGGACATATGGGAATGACCGCTGAAAATATCGCCAAGCAGTATGGCTTAAGCCGCGAGCAGCTAGATCAGTTTGCGGTGGATAGCCATCGTAAGGCGGCAAAAGCCATTGCAGAAGGGTATTTTGACGCGCAAATCGTGCCTGTTGAGGTGACAAAAGGAAAACAGACGGTTTCCTTTGCCCGTGATGAGCATGTGCGAGAAGGCGTTGAGTTAAGCGATTTAGCACGGCTTAAACCGGCCTTTAAAAAAGAGGGAGTGGTTACGGCAGGCAATGCCTCTGGAATCAACGATGGCGCAGCGACCTTGGTGCTGGCGCATGCTGATGAAGCACAGCAGCGCAATTTAACGGTTAGGGCGCGACTGCGCGTGGCAACCACCGCCGGCGTGGAGCCTTCGGTAATGGGGTTAGGGCCAATCCCTGCGGTGAAACGCTGCCTCCAGCAGGCAGGGCTGACGATCAATGACATTGATGTGATTGAGTCCAATGAAGCGTTCGCGGCGCAAGCATTGGCGGTTGCCGATACGCTGGGTTTCCCATTGGAAAAACTAAACCCGAATGGTGGTGCGGTGGCGCTCGGCCATCCAGTAGGCGCGACCGGTGCCATCTTGATTCTAAAAGCCTTACACGAATTGGAGCGACGTCAGGGCCGCTATGGTTTGATCACGCTGTGTATCGGCGGTGGGCAGGGCATTGCGCTGCTAATAGAGCGCGAATAACAAACGGTTTTCCAATAACAATCGACAGGTGTGTTTTATGTCTACGATAACGCCAAAAATACTTCCTTCTACGCCGTCTGCGACTAGCTCGCCGCTGTTAATTAGCGACTTACTTGAGTCCGGTGTTCGAATGGCAGGGAACAACCAGATTGTTTATCGAGACCAGAGCCGTCATGACTATCAACGTTTTCGTGAGCGGGTACACCAGCTTGCCCATACGCTAACAGCACAGGGCGTTCAGGCTGGTGATGTGGTGGCGGTGCTGGACTGGGACAGCCATCGCTATTTAGAGTGCTTTTTTGCCATTCCCATGATGGGTGCCGTGCTACACACCGTCAATGTACGTTTGGCGCCTGAGCAAATTCACTACACGATGGAGCACGCTGAAGACGTCTTTGTACTGGTACATGAGGATTTCGTACCGCTACTGGAGCCGCTGGCTGATCAACTACCTAATATACGCGGTTACCTACTTTGCCAAGATGCGGCGAGTCAAGAAACACAAAGCACCGTCAGCACGTCGCTGCCATTAGTGGGTGAGTTTGAGGCGTTGTTAAGTGAGCAGCCAACTCATTACGAGTTCCCTATTTTTGATGAAAATGCAGTGGCTACGCTGTTCTACACGACGGGCACCACCGGCAACCCGAAAGGAGTGTTTTTTACCCACCGCCAATTAGTTCTGCACACACTAGGTGAAGCCAGTACCTTCCAAGCACCGGGTTGTGAGCTGCTCAACCGTGACAAGGTATACATGCCCATCACGCCGATGTTCCATGTGCATGCGTGGGGAGTGCCTTACACCGCCACGTTGATGGGAGCGACCCAGGTCTACCCTGGCCGCTATGAGCCGGAAATGTTGGTCAAACTGCTGGTGAACGAAAAGGTCGATTTCTCCCACTGTGTGCCAACGCTGTTAAATATGGTGGTGAGCGCTGACGCTATCGCATCGAAAAAAATTGATTTAACTGGTTGGAAGGTGCTTGTGGGCGGCAGTGCGCTAACCCAAGCCCTGGCTAGCCGTGCTTGGTCACTCGGCATTGATACACGTAGTGCTTACGGCATGTCAGAAACCTGTCCGCTGCTAACCGCTGATATTTTGCCTCAGGATGTTGCCGAAGCTGATTTTGAAACGCAGCTTCCCTGGCGGTGTAAGGCTGGTTTACCCGTGCCCCTAGTGAAATTGCAGGTGGTTGATGCCAATGGAGAACCGTTACCCCATGATGGCGTCAGTGTCGGTGAAGTGCGTGCCCAGGCACCCTGGTTAACCCAGGCGTACTACAAAGAAGAGAAACGCAGTGAAGAGCTTTGGCGGGATGGATGGCTGCATACCGGTGATGTTGGCTCGATTGATGAGCATGGTTTCTTGGCCATTAGCGACCGTATTAAAGATATCATCAAAACCGGTGGAGAGTGGCTCTCTTCACTTGAGTTGGAAAGCTATATCAGCCAATGCCCAGGTGTGGCGGAAGTGGCGGTCATTGGCGTTACGGATGATAAATGGGGTGAGCGTCCAGCAGCGCTCGTTGTTCCCAGCGATGTCAATAACCCGCCCACGGCAGAAGAGGTACAGGCGTTTATGGAGCAGTTCGTCGAACAGGGCAGCATCAACCGCTGGGGCATTCCATCGTTGATTCGCTTCGTAGATGAAATTCCTAAAACCAGTGTCGGTAAGCTGGATAAAAAGCGCATTCGCACTGAGATATAAACGCTAGCGTTTTATGCCCGCCGTTTGCGCCTTGCGGTAAGCGGCGGGTGAATTCCCCGTCCACTGTTTAAACGCTCGGCTAAGACAAGCCAAGTCTTCAAATCCTAGTTTTTCTGCAATGGCTGTCAGTGGCTGTGTGCTGCGAGTGAGTGCTTGAATAGCATAGTCGCGACGGTATTCGTCTTTAACCGCTTGGAAATGGGTACCTTCAAGTTTCAAGTGTCTTGAGAGTGTGCGCACAGACATATGTAACGCGTCTGCCACATGCTGAACCGTGCATGAGGTGGGTAAGTGGCGGCTAAGATGTTCGCGAACGCGGTGCGTAATCAAACGATCTTCAAAAGAGACGTAGAACCAGTCAGCCGGTGCGCGTTGTAGAAATGCGCCAAGATGCTGTTTGGTTTGACGTATGGGGTGGTTCAGAAACACCTTATCAAAGTAAACAGCTGTTTGCGGTTGATCAAATTTTAGCTTGCCGGGATAGAAGTAGAGATAGTCAGCACTGTGAGCGGGTTGGGCGTAGCCGCACTCCATCAAGATAGGTGGAATTTTGCGTGCGATCATCCAGGAGGCGATACCGTGAAACAGTTTCAACATCAATTCATGAATCAATATGCGACTGCCATGAAGCGGTGCGCGTTCTTCAAGCGCCATCCGAGCAAAGTCGCCTTCAATGGTAAAGTCGTAGCCGAAATCATCTAATAGAATTCGAAAAAACTGCGTATAGCGGTGAAGCGCAACATGCAGCGTAGGCGCATCTAGCAAGCTCAAGCACAGCAGCTTTAGCGTTCCACAGCGTAGCGGCCTGGAGAAAAAGCATGGCGTCTCATCATCTAGCTCAAGGGCGAGGAGACGGTAAAGCTCGGCAAACTGTTCAACAGTGACTCGGCCGTTCGGTGCGCTGAGTAGAAAGGGGGAAATTCCAGCAAGCTCTAGGTAGCGGACAGGGGAATGCTCAGTGGCGGGTAAGCCACACAGTAGTTCGTTCACAAAGTGCATTGAGACAGTAACGGTCACGATGTCAGCCCTAAACGAGTAGCTTGGCGCTACCTTGTTATTATCACGTGATGGTGGGACGTTAGCACGATGTGTCGTTTGGCTCTATAAGGGCTCTCCTTAACGCGAGCGCATGCGTTACACTGTGCGCCTCATGATGAAGGAGGACACTGCGTGACCTTGTTACGACTCGAACAGCTGCAACTCGCTTACGGCACCCAAGTACTGCTTAACCGCGCCGACCTAACGGTTGAAAAAGGCGAGCGGCTGGCGCTGGTCGGGCGCAACGGCACCGGTAAATCAACGCTATTAAAACTAGTCGCGGGCGATATTCATGCCGATGATGGTTCCATTTGGCGTGCGCCGGGCTTGAAGATTGGCGTATTGTCCCAGGAGCTGCCTGAATCCTCAGGCATGACGATTTTTGACATGGTTGCTCAGGGGCTGCCGGAAGCGGGAGAATTGCTTTCTGAATACCAGCACCTGATCAATGATCCAGACCCCGACATGAACCGTATGGCCAAGCTGCAAACCCGCATCGAGGCCATCGACGGCTGGTCTTTCCATCAGAGCATTGACGTTGTACTCACCCGTTTAGGGTTACCCCCTGAAGCTGAAATGAGCGCGCTTTCCGGTGGCTGGCGCCGCCGTGTTGCGTTGGCGCGTGCCTTGGTTTCTGAGCCGGACTTGCTGCTTCTTGACGAGCCTACCAACCATCTCGATCTAGATACGATTGCTTGGTTGGAAGAGCAACTGCTGGCCTTCAACGGCGCGGTATTACTGATTACCCACGACCGTGCTTTTTTATCTAAGCTGGCCACCACGATCCTTGAGCTAGACCGAGGTAAGCTTGGCCGTTATCCCGGTAACTATGCCGAGTATCAAGAGCGTAAGCAGCACGAGCTAGAAGTAGAAGCGCGGGAAAATGCGCTTTTCGATAAAAAACTGGCCCAAGAAGAAGTCTGGATTCGTCAAGGCGTCAAAGCGCGGCGTACACGCAACGAAGGACGTGTGCGGGAGCTTGAGCAGATGCGTTTAGAGCGTAGCCAGCGACGTGAGCGTCAGGGAACTGCCAACCTCAATGTCGACAGCGGCGAGCGTACTGGCAAGCGGGTAGTCGAGCTGAAAGGCGTAACACAGCGCTTTGGCAATGATGTCATTCTACGTGATGTGAATCTTGAAGTGATGCGTGGCGACCGCATTGGTTTCCTTGGTCGCAACGGTGCAGGTAAAACAACGCTGCTGAAAATCTTGCTAGGCGAGCTTGCGCCAACAGAAGGTAGTGTTCAGTTGGGGACCAATTTAAAGGTCGCCTATTTCGATCAATTGCGTGCCGGTCTAGAGCTGGAAAAAACCGTCTACGACAACGTCGCCCAAGGCAGC
>NZ_JABUZF010000238.1:16836-23592 GCF_014897885.1 Halomonas sp. 3D7M
GTCGCCCAAGGCAGCGATCGGGTAACCGTTGGTGGAAAAGATCGCCACGTAATGAGCTACCTTCAGGATTTTCTATTCACACCTGATCGTGTTCGACAGCCGGTGAAAGCCCTTTCCGGCGGCGAATCCAACCGTCTGTTGTTAGCCAAGTTGTTTACTCAACCTGCCAACGTATTGGTGTTGGATGAGCCTACCAACGACCTGGATATGGAAACCCTGGAGCTGCTTGAAGAGCTGCTGCTGGACTTTGATGGCACGCTGCTCCTGGTCTCTCACGACCGGACATTTATGGATAACGTCGTGACCAGCATGCTGGCTTTTGAAGGCGAGGGGGTTGTGCGTGAATATGTGGGTGGCTACACGGATTGGATTCGCCAAGGAGGTAAACTGCCGCCTGCTCCGTGGGAAGGCGCTGCCCGCCAGAACACTGAACCGACCAGCGTTGCGGTTGAAAAAACGCCAGAGAAACCGGTTGCTGAGCCTGTTAAAAAAACCGTTAAGCTCTCTTACAAAGTGCAGCGGGAGTTAGATGCGCTACCTGCGGAGATTGAGCGCCTTGAGAATGAAGTAGAGGCGTTAGAGCAAGAGATTGGCGACCCCGCTTTCTATCAGCAAGAAGCCAGTGCCGTCACAGCAAAATTGCAAGCGTTAGAGAACGTACAGCAAACGCTTGAAACGGCAATGGAGCGTTGGATGGAGCTTGAGGCGATGGCCAGCGGTGACTGACACCCGCATCAATGAGTAAAGGCACCCAATGGGTGCCTTTCTACATTGGTTACTCGTCGCTCTCTTCACCTTTTTTGCCGACCCGAACGGCCAAAACGTCGCACTGCGCGCCGTGAAGTACGCCGGTAGACGTGGAGCCTAGCAGCAGGGCAAAGCCATGGCGCCCATGCGAGCCAACAACGATCAGGTCGACGTTGTGCTCTTCTGCAAAACGATGAATTTCCGTGTCTGGCATGCCGACAACGACATGTTGATCAGCGGGCTCGACGTGAGGGGCGGCAATTTCAGTCAGCCGTTTCTTCGCGTGATCATCCAGCTGGTCTTGAATGCTGGTGAGATCCATCGGGATGTCACCACCGTAAGCGAAGCCCAATGGCTCAAGGGTATGCATGATCGAAATCTTGGCGTCGTCATTGCGAGCAGCAATCGCGACTGCACGCTCTAAGATTTTATGGGAGTCTTTAGTTAAATCAACGGCTACTAAAATGTGGTGATAGCTCATGGCTTATCTCCTTCGTGATAATTAACAAAGAGAACGCTTTGTTAGATGACCTTTACTTTAGGCTTCAAGTGCCATCTTAACAACGATCTATGTCATGCTTTTTTAAGTTAACCCGATAGTATGACTAATTTTAACATCCATGCTGATGGCCAGTATTTGCAACGAGGAGAAGTGGTTAGATGGAGTGGCTTATTATTATTTTTATATCGCTGTTTGTTATCGCACCGGTAATGTGGCTTAAGCCCAGCCCGCGGCAGAAGCGCCATATGGCGCTGCGTTTGAATGCCGCCAAGAAGCACGGGGTAGTGATCAAGATGGAGAAGCCCCCGTTGCATAATTTTCGAGGCACGATGCCCGCTTATCGGTGGTATTTTTCCCATCACGCGCCAGGGCCTGATTTTGTGTTAGTGCGTGAATCGAACGCAAGTGAAGCGCTGGAGCTTTATCATGCTGGGTGGCGTTGGCGCATTGCACCATTACGGCCATTGCCAGAAATGGCAAGCGCTACTTTGAAAGCCCTGCTAGAGCGCCTTCCACAAGATGCTTTGGTGGTCGAGTCAAACGCGACGGCGTTAACACTATGGTGGTGGGAGTCACAAACTGCAGAGCGTTTTGCTATCTATGGAGAAGATTTTCAGACGCTAAGAAAGGCGCTTAGCGGATTGTCAGACCGCCCTGCTGCAAAGCCGCTAAATGGGGCTGGCGAAACAGCAGGGCACTGATGGACGTCTTATGCCGAGGGACCGTCTTGGTCTCTTAACTGAATCGCCATACCATTGGACTCTATTAGCGCTAGCCACTTGTCTAACTGATCTAGATCACTCTCACTTAGGCCCGCCAGCATCTCTTTGCGTGCCTCCTGGACGACGCTGTCGATTTGTTCAAGTAGCGGCATTGCCGTTGGCGTCAGATAGAGTCGTTTGCTTCGGCGATCATTATCGCAGGCCCGTCGCTCAACCAGTCCTTGCTCCTCAAGTTGTCCAAGGGTTCTAACTAATGAGGGCGCTTCTACGCCAATCACCCTTGCTAAATCACACTGTGGGTTGCCTTCACCTAACTTCCATAAATGGTAAAGCGTCACCCAGCGTGTTTGTGTTAACCCCAAGGGTGCCAGTCTTCGATCAAGAATAGAGCGCCACAAGTGGGGCAGACGTGCAATGCGAAAACCAATTGTTGAAGCCATAGTAAACAGCTACCGAAAAATGTAAGTAGGCGAATTGTCATAAGCTGCGCCGCTGAATGCAAGGCGTTATGTTATTCGTCCGTTGACAGATCGTTTTCAGAATTGTTGTTTCCGGGTATAAAGCGCCGCAAATTTAGCGCACTCAAGCCGCTAGGTTGGATTTTGCTATCCGCTATCGTGGCTTTTTCCAAATCTTCCGAAACAGTAAACCGGATCAGCCCCAGCCGTTGTCCGCTGGCGGTCATAATGTCGATACGCCACTCTCCCGACGGTGCTTCTGGGAAATTTTGCTTATGGCTCCAGGCACGATAGCCCTGCTCCCGTCCACCGTTGATAGCAAGTTCTACTTCATCTAACAATTCGCCGTTGTGGTGCCATGCATGATGAATTGTCTCGCTTAATCCACGCGGTGCCCGAATGGCGGTGTAAACGTAAAGGCCGGTTGAGCGAATTGCGTCTGGCGTAAGCGCCATGGCTCCCTGCGGCTCGCGGCTCTGAATATCTAGCGCTGGAGAAAGTGCACTGTTTGTCATCCATAAGCTGGCAGGAGGTACCCATATTTTGCCGAGCCAGGCCGCATAGGCCAGCACGATAGTGAGCACAAAGAACCCGCACCAGCGCGTTAACGAGCGTTTTTTAAGTAAGTGCCAAAAACTGGGCAGCGCAACCAATATGGTGATCACTAGCGCAAGGATCAAGCTTTGGCCAGTCGTCAGCTGCAGCATGATAGGCAGAATAACCAGTACCACTAAAAAGACACATTGGGCATGAAAGATAAAATAGAGGCTTCGCCAGCGCCCAGCGAGTTTGTAATAGAGCGGATCTATAATCGACAGTATTGCCATTGCGATCACTAACAGCGCAAATAGTGTCTGCCCGCTGTTCCACACGGTTGTAACCAGGATAAATGGCAACGTAAAGAAAAGTGTTTCCTGGTGAATCATTTGGGCGATAAAGGTAGTAACACCGCGGGGCAAGGTGGGATGGCCGCGTTTAGCAAGCCAGCGCCCGATGAGGCTCTCAGAAAGCAATAGCAGCCAGGCAAAAAGAAGTCCCAGCGCTAATACCGCTCCTAGCCACTGTTGGCGGTCCACCAGAAAAAAACTACCTAGCCCGGCGCCAAACGCGATAGGTGGCCACAGCCAGCTCCAGGGTTTTAAGCGTTCGACGGTACGTTCAACCCGTGCTTGTAGTGCCGTAATACGGGCGGGAGTAAAGAAACTACCCATGGCGTTGTTGGCTCATAAATGAAAACAGCATGATCGTTGGATTCGTCGGCAAAGTCGATGCGTTGCCTATCCTGTCTATAAAAAGCGCAAAAAATGTGGGCCTGCTGTAAGTTGATTTGTGTAAGTGCACTTGAGAGATAAGCGCATTAGCCAAAAGTCAGGGCTTGACGTTCCTCATTATCTCAACCAAGCTTACGCAATCAAACGACCGTATGAAATGCGTGGCAGGTCCGATTAATGGTGCCAGCCCGAACTTGTGGAGAGAGCGCGGATGATCTATCAAGGCAATGCCATCACGGTGGAGCGTCGTGACACCCAAGGTGGCAATGACATCGCTAAGCTCACTTTCGATCTGAAAGATGAGTCCGTTAATAAGCTATCCAGTGCTGTTGTGGCAGAGTTGGGCGAAGCAGTAAAAGCGCTTCAAGCTGAAAGCGGCCTACAGGGGTTGATGATTAGCAGCGGCAAAGATGCGTTTATTGTCGGCGCTGACATCACCGAATTTCACAGCCTTTTTGACAAAGGCGAAGAGTATCTCGTTGAGATGAACCTTAAGGTTCACGACATCTTTAATGCGATTGAAGACCTGCCTTTTCCAACCGTGACGGCCATTAATGGCTTGGCACTGGGTGGCGGCTGCGAAGTACTGTTGACGACTGATTTCCGAGTAATGAGCGAGAAAGCCAAAATTGGCTTGCCTGAAACCAAGCTAGGCATTCTGCCAGGTTGGGGGGGATGTGTACGTTTACCCCGCTTGATTGGTGCGGATAACGCCATTGAGTGGATTGCTGGCGGCACTGAAAATCGTGCTAACGCAGCACTTAAAGTCGGCGCAGTCGATGCTGTCGTTACTCACGAGCTGCTTGAAGAAGCCGCGTTGGACATTCTAGACCGTGCCAATGCCGGCGAGTTAGATTACCAGGCGCGCCGTGAAGAGAAGAAAGCACCGCTTAATCTCAATGCCATTGAGCAAATGATGGCATTTGAAACCGCCAAAGGGTTTGTCGCTGGCAAGGCTGGCCCTCACTATCCCGCGCCGGTAGCGTCGATTAAGGTGATTCAGAAAGGCGCTGGCGAGACGCGTGCCCGCGCCCAGGCGATTGAAGCAAAAGCATTTGCCAAGCTAGCACTCAGCAGTGTTGCCTTTAACTTGGTTGGCTTGTTCCTTAACGACCAAGTCGTGAAGAAAAAAGGGAGCAAATACGAGAAGCAGTCGCAGCCCGTTAAGCAGACAGCTGTGCTGGGCGCTGGCATTATGGGTGGTGGTATCGCCTATCAGAGCGCCAGCAAAGGCACGCCCATCATAATGAAAGATATTAACGATGAGGCGATTGAGCTGGGTCTGAAAGAGGCGCGTAAGCTATTTGCTAAGCAGGTAGAGCGTAAAAAGCTGACGACTGAGCAGATGGCTGAAAAGCTAACCAACATTCGCCCCACGCTTTCCTACGGTGATTTCGGCAATGTTGATCTAGTAGTTGAAGCTGTCGTTGAAAATCCCAAGGTCAAAGGCGCCGTGCTGACCGAAGTGGAAGGCATGGTGAGCGAAAACACCATCCTTACTTCTAACACCTCGACGATCTCTATCAATCGCTTAGCCAAAAACCTTAAGCGTCCAGAAAACTTCTGCGGCATGCACTTTTTTAACCCTGTGCATCGTATGCCGCTGGTGGAAGTGATTCGTGGCGAGAAGACGTCAGATGCAGCGGTGGCCGCCACAGTTGCCTACGCTCGTGCAATGGGCAAAACCCCGATTGTTGTGAATGACTGCCCCGGCTTTTTGGTCAACCGCGTACTGTTCCCCTATTTCGGTGGCTTTAGCTTCCTGGTAGAGCAGGGCGCTGATTTCCAACGCGTTGACAAAGTGATGGAAAAATTTGGCTGGCCCATGGGTCCTGCTTACCTGTTGGACGTAGTGGGTCTAGATACAGCGGTACACGCTAACGAAGTGATGGCGGAAGGCTTCCCGGATCGCATGGCGCGTGACGGCAAAACCGCGATTCAGGTGATGTACGACAATAAGCGTCTGGGCCAGAAGAACGATAAAGGCTTCTATGCCTATGAAGAAGATAAGAAAGGCAAACCTAAGAAAGTTACCGACGAGCAAGCCTACGCGCTGGTGAAAGACGTCGTGAAAGAGCAGAAAGAGTTTTCTGATGAAGACATTATCGCTCGCATGATGGTACCGCTGTGTCTGGAAACTGTTCGTTGCCTTGAAGATGGCATCGTGGAAACTCCCGCTGAAGCCGATATGGCATTAATCTACGGCATCGGCTTCCCTCCCTTCCGCGGTGGCGCACTGCGCTACATTGACGCGATGGGTGTTGCCGAATTCGTGAAGCTAGCCGAAAACCTTGCGGAAGAGTTAGGCCCGCTTTACGCGCCCACTGAGAAGCTGCGTCAGATGGCTCAAAATAACGAGCAATTTTATGCTGGCTCTCAGGCCTAACCACCACGCAAAGGAGATATAAGATGAGTTTGAACCCAAGAGATATCGTGGTGGTTGACGGTGTACGTACCGCCATGGCGAAAGCTAAAAATGGTGCATTCCGCAATGTGCGCGCTGAGAACCTGTCAGCAGCCGTCATGCAGGCGCTGTTTGATCGTAACGCGAATTTAGACCCGTCCGAAGTGGACGATGTTATCTGGGGCTGTGTTAACCAGACGCTCGAGCAGTCCATGAATATTGCGCGTAATGCGGCAATCATGACCGGTATTCCGCGCTCGGTGCCTGCGCAAACGGTTAACCGTCTGTGTGGCTCCTCGATGACGGCACTGCATATTGCGGCGGCCAACATTAAAGCAGGCATGGGCGACTTTTACGTGATTGGTGGGGTAGAGCACATGGAGCACGTGCCCATGGCTCACGGTGTTGATGTTAACCCCGCTGCCAGTAAATACGCCGCAAAAGCCGCCATGATGATGGGGCTGACCGCTGAACTGCTGGGCAAAATGCACGGTATTTCTCGTGAAGACCAGGATAAGTTTGGCGTGCGTTCCCATCAGCGTGCCCAGGCCGCGATGGAAAAAGGCTACTTCGATAACGAAATCATTGGTGTTGAAGGCCACGATCAGCGCGGTTTTAAAATTCTGTTCAAGAACGATGAAGTGATTCGTCC
>NZ_JABUZF010000238.1:23620-26304 GCF_014897885.1 Halomonas sp. 3D7M
GCCAGTATCGAGTCAATGGCCAGCCTCAAGCCGGTATTTGATCCTCGCAACGGTACCGTTACTGCGGGCACGTCATCTGCATTGTCGGTAGGGGCTTCGGCAATGGCTGTTATGAGCTACGAGCGCGCTCAGGCGCTGGGGCTTGAGCCGATTGCAAAAGTGCTTTCAACAGGTGTTGCAGGCTGTGATGCCTCTATCATGGGTTACGGCCCAGTGCCTGCGTCTAAAAAAGCGCTGAAAGCCGCTGGCTTGTCGGCAGCCGATATTCAAACGGTTGAGCTTAACGAAGCGTTCGCTGCACAAGGTCTGCCCGTTTTGAAAGATCTAGGCTTCCTAGATGCCATGGATGAAAAAGTAAACCTCAACGGTGGTGCCATTGCGCTAGGCCACCCGCTAGGCTGTTCGGGCTCGCGTATCTGTACGACGCTGCTTAACGTTATGCAGCAGCGCGATACTACCCTCGGCCTTGCCACTATGTGTATCGGCATGGGGCAAGGGGTTGCGACGGTGTTTGAACGACTCAAATAAACACAGCGTTTACCCACAAAACGGCACCCATGCGGTGCCGTTTTTGCGTTCAGAGCGGCATTAAAATAAACCGTTATCCAGTCCCGCTGCCATGTAAAGGCCTAGCTCTTCTACTTGGTCGGCAAAAGTGTCCTGCCATTGACCACGTAACGTTAGTGGTTCCTGAACCCAGCGCCAACGTAGTCCTGTCACAATGCTTTCTACTGCACGCCGGGTGCCGGTGCCGTCGTGTCCAGCGCGAATATAGAGCGCGCATGGAAGCCCTTGTTTCTCTTCCAATATGCTGTAGTAGCTGCGATCAAAAAAATCCTTAAGTGCACCGCTCATGTAGCCCAGGTTTTCTGTCGTGCCCAGCAAGATGCCATCGCAGGCGCGAATATCATCAGGACCAGCCTCGAAAGGCGTTTTTACTATGCAGGCAACCTGCTCAACAACGTCTTGGCTTGCGCCTCGCTGGGCGGCATCACGCAGAGTGCGTGTATTAACTGATGGAGCATGGGCAACGATTAATAGCTGTTTCATTGTAGTGCCCCTGTTAACTGGAAATTTGCGTAGTAAGCGCAAAGTGTCACACTGCTAAGTACGACTACGATGAGAGCCTATATGCCTGATAATGCCTCTATCAATGTTTTCTACGATGCTGTTTGCCCTGTTTGTCGGAAGGATCGACGTCTTTTTGAGCGTTGGGCTGGCAAGCATGGCAACGGGATTAACTGGTGTGATGTGACTGAGCATCAGCAACGATTGCGTGAAAAAGGGGTAACACCAGAAACTGCTTTACGCTCGCTGCATATCGAAAAAGCTGATGGCACGCTTATCGAAGGTATTAATGCCTACCGTTTGCTGATGATGCGTATTCCTCTGCTTGTGCCAATCGCATGGCTTATTGGCCTGCCAGGGATCAAAAAAGCATTACGCTGGTATTATGATCGCTGGGTGAGAAAGCGCCTAAAGCGGGAAGGGCGTTGGTCTGAATAAGTATGGATATTGATATAGGGAATTTATCATGAAGCAGCGTCTTCAATGGTTAGCGCCAGCATTCGCAATGTTTACTATGTTAGCGGGATGCGCTGGTCAGTCAACTTCCTCTCAAGCACCTGATGCTGCCGTTGCTCAGAAGGTTTCACCTGGCGTGGCTCAGGTATCTTCAGGAGCGGCGCAGCCAGGTTACGTAACTAACCGCCAAGTAACCGACTGGGTGCCGCCGCTATTAACCAGCCCTGAAGAGAAGGCGGCCTACTATGTTAGCCGATTGGCAGACAGGCGGTTTGTCTCGCAGTACGGCGGACAAGACAATCCCCGAACTTGGTATATTGCGGCAGAGCGGTTAGGAGAAATCGGCCTGCCCGCTGTGCCTTTGCTGTTTGCGCGACTCAATACAACCGATGACTATGAGTTGATGTTAGCCCTGTATGCGCTTCAGCTTGCCACCCAGGATCCGCTATTGATGGCAAGAACTCGAGGTGACTATATACAGTTGCCCACCGTGTTAGATGCGACGGCAAATGCTGAAAATGTGCGCATCGCGCGTCACTGGTGGCAGCAGCATTCAGCACAGCTAGGTGAGTAGTAATGCGCTGTATTGATAGCGCAAATTGGCGTATCCAACTGGAGTATTGTGCTCAAGCCGTGTAGGCTCCATCGCTTTCTAAGTTCTGTGAATGACTAAGTTCTGTGTATGACTAAGTCCTGTGTATTAGCCTGATGCGTTGGAGCCTATCATGAGTGATCTACCCAATTGTCCTGCCTGTGCCTCTGAGTTTACCTACGATGATGGGATTCAGTATGTCTGCCCGGAATGCGGCAACGAATGGTCAAAAGTAGCAGAAGAGGGCGCTGAAGCGGCTGGCTCTGGTATTCGTGATGCTAACGGCAATATGCTGGCAGATGGTGACAGCGTCACTGTCATTAAAGACCTCAAGGTCAAAGGCAGTTCGCTAGTGGTTAAGGTAGGCACTAAGGTTAAAAATATTCGTTTAGTCGATGGTGATCACGATATTGATTGCAAGGTCGACGGTATTGGGCCCATGAAGCTTAAGTCAGAGTTCGTCAAAAAAGCCTAGTACGCAAAGACATAGTACTTAAAGACATAGTACTTAAAGGCATAGTACTTAAAGGCATAGTACTTAAAGGCATAGTACTTAAAGGCATAGCGC
>NZ_JABUZF010000238.1:26352-47476 GCF_014897885.1 Halomonas sp. 3D7M
TTTAAAAAAACCTGCGAAATCCTCGCAGGTTTTTTTCGTTTAACGCGTCGATAGCTTTTTCAAATGATAATGATTGTTGTTTTTGATGCTATCAGAGCCGAACGTGCTGTTATTTTGCACAAATTGATAACGATTTTGCTCTAGGGCTTCACATCAAATTTATACAGGACTAAAATGGTACCCATTAACGGGTAAGCCAACTGTAACGGCGAATGGGAGTCAACATGCTCAAGCTTTCTCGGCTGACAGATTATGCCGCTGTCGTGATGGCGCAAATTGCTCGCCATCCACAGGCGTCGCATGCGGCGGCTGATTTAGCAGATGCAGTGCAGCTACCACATCCCACTGTTAGTAAGACGCTCAAGATGCTGGTGAAAGCCGGCCTTCTGGAGTCACAACGCGGTGTCCAGGGTGGTTATCGTCTGGCGCGACCAGCGTCACACATTACGGCTGCCGATATTATTGCCGCTATTGAAGGGCCGGTGGCAATGACCGAGTGTAGCCAAGCGGAGGGTGAGTGCGACCTGGCGGCTACCTGCGGTGTCGCTGATAACTGGCAGCGAGTCTCACTGGCGATTCGCACGTTACTGGAAAGCGTTACGCTGGCGCACTTGGCCGATACGACGCCAATCAAGCTGCCCGTACAGTTACCGATTCAAAGCATTAGCCTGGCATCTGCTTAGGCAATGCAACATAGACTAACCCTATTGACGGCGAGCTAGGCTCGCCACCCAACTGCCCGGAGGGTATCACCATGGCAAGCGAAGAAATGGAACAGTTGGTTCGTCGCGAATACAAAGATGGTTTTATAACCGATATTGAAAGCGACACCCTGCCACCTGGCCTTGATGAAAACACCATTGCCTTTATCTCTAATAAGAAAGGCGAGCCGGAATGGATGCTGGAGTGGCGCCTAGATGCATACCGTCAGTGGTTGAAGATGAAAGAGCCGTCCTGGGCGCATCTTGATTATCCGCCCATTGATTATCAATCGATCTCTTATTTCAGTGCGCCCAAGCGCCCGGAAGATCGCCCTCAGAGCCTGGATGAAGTTGATCCTAAGCTTCTCGAAACATATGAAAAGCTTGGTATTCCTTTGCATGAGCGTGCAGCGCTTGCCGGTGTGGCCGTCGACGCTGTATTTGACTCTGTTTCCGTGGCAACCACGTTTAAAAAACAGCTAGGCGAAGCGGGCGTTATTTTCTGCTCGATTTCTGAAGCAATTCGCGATTACCCAGACCTTATCAAACAGTATCTCGGTACAGTTGTTCCGGTGGCTGATAACTACTTTGCCGCACTAAACTCGGCTGTATTTACCGATGGGTCGTTTGTGTTTGTTCCTGAAGGCGTGACGTGCCCTATGGAACTGTCGACCTACTTCCGGATTAATGCGGCTAACACCGGCCAGTTCGAGCGCACCCTGATTATCTGCGAGAGCCGTGCTCAGGTGTCTTACTTGGAAGGTTGTACGGCGCCAATGCGTGATGAAAACCAGCTTCACGCGGCAGTCGTAGAGCTCGTTGCGCTGGATGATGCCTACATTAAGTATTCCACCGTTCAGAACTGGTATCCCGGTGATGAGAACGGCAAAGGCGGGATTTACAACTTCGTTACCAAACGTGGCGATTGTCGCGGTGAGCGTTCGCGCATCAGTTGGACACAGGTAGAAACCGGTTCGGCGATCACCTGGAAATATCCTTCTTGTGTTTTGCGTGGCAAAGACAGTATCGGTGAGTTCTACTCCGTAGCGGTGACTAATGGCCGTCAGCAAGCGGATACTGGCACCAAAATGATTCACATTGGCGAAGGTACCCGTTCCTATATTGTTGCCAAAGGCATTTCGGCAGGTAAGAGCGATCAATCTTACCGTGGCTTGGTCAAAATTGGCCCTCGTGCCAAAGGGGCACGTAATTTCACTCAGTGTGATTCGTTGTTAATTGGCGACAAGTGCGGTGCCCATACCTTTCCTTATCAAGAAATTGGCAACAGCACCGCCACAATTGAGCACGAAGCCACCACGTCGAAGATCGGTGAAGATCAGCTGTTCTACTGCCAAAGCCGTGGGATTTCTGAAGAAGATGCGGTCAGCATGATTGTTAACGGCTTCTGTAAAGACGTTTTCCAAGAGCTGCCGATGGAATTCGCGGTAGAAGCCGAAGCGCTTCTAAGTGTGACGCTTGAAGGCGCAGTGGGTTAACCACTTCGGCCCCGACTTATTTTATGGGAGACGCGCAAGCGTCCCGCAAGAATTTAAAAGGTTATGACTATGTTGCAAGTTAAAGATTTACACGTCACCGTCGACGGCAAAGAAATTTTGAAAGGTTTAACGCTCACCATCAATGCAGGTGAAGTGCATGCCATTATGGGCCCGAACGGCGCGGGTAAATCCACATTGTCGGCAGTGATTGCCGGTAAAGATGGCTACGAAGTGACCCAGGGTAGCGTTACCTTTGAGGGGCAGGACGTGCTGGAAATGGAAATTGAAGAGCGCGCTCAAGCGGGCTTGCTACTAGGTTTCCAATACCCAGTGGAAATTCCAGGGGTGAAAAATATCTATCTGCTCAAGTCGGCGCTTAATGCACAGCGTGTCGCACGTGGTGAAGCAGAAATGCCCGCTCCTGAGTTTATGAAGCTCGTCAAAGAGAAGCTGGGCTTTATGAAGATGGATGCCAGTTTCCTGCAGCGTGCCGTCAATGAAGGTTTCTCTGGCGGTGAGAAAAAGCGCAACGAAATTCTTCAGATGCTGGTGCTTCAGCCAAAGCTGGCCATGCTTGATGAAATTGACTCTGGTCTCGATATCGACGCGATGAAAGTCGTTGCCGATGGCGTTAACAGCCTGCGGGCTGAAGAGCGAGCCATTCTGCTGGTCACTCACTATCAGCGCCTGCTTGACTATATCGTACCGGATAAAGTGCACGTCTTAGTCGACGGTCGTATTGTGAAGAGCGGCGACGCTGAGCTTGCTAAAGAGCTGGAAGCCAACGGCTATGAAGGCATTGAGGAGTCTGTGGCATGAGCGATACGCAAACGTTTTTGGACACGCTGAAAGCGCGTAGCCAACAGCGCGGAGTTGAGCCAACTTGGATCGCGGCCCGCCGCCAAGCGGGAGCTGCCCGCTTTGAAGCCATGGGGTTTCCAGCTCGCCGCGATGAAGAGTGGAAATATACTGACGTACGTACGATTGCCCAGGGCAACTTTGCGCTGGCTGAGACTGCGGACTTTTCCCAGGCACAAGCAGCCGCGCTTACGCTGCCGTTGGATGCGTACCGACTGACCTTCGTGGATGGTGTTTTCTCAGCCGCATTGTCGGACTTAGAAGCACTGCCGAGTAGCGTTCAGGTAATGCCGCTTTCCAAAGCGCTGAGTGATAACCATGAAGCTGTGGGTGGGCCGCTGGGGCGCTTAACGGGAGTAGATTTCTCCCCGTTCGCCGCGCTCAACACCGCGTTTATGGAAGAGGGTGCTGTGGTGCGCATTGCACCGGGTAGCGTGGTGGAAAAACCCATCCTACTGCAGTTTCTGTCCCGCGCGGGCACGCCAGTAATGTGCCATCCGCGTATTTTGGTTGAAGCAGCAGGGCGCAGTGAAGCAACGTTAATTGAGCACTATATCGGTGAAGCCGATGCGGCCAACTTCACCAACGTGGTTGCAGAGCTGATGCTGGATCGCGGTGCGATTCTGAATCACTACAAATTGCAAGAAGCGCCCTTAGGTGATCTGCATGTCGCCAGTATTCATGTCGAACAGGGCCGAGACAGCCGTTACAGCTCCTACAATCTGAATTTGGGCGGTGCGCTGGTACGCAACGACCTGATTAGTGATTTAAACGGCCAAGGCGCAGAAACCAACTTCTATGGCCTGTTCTTTGGTCAGGGTCGCCAGCACGTGGATAACCACACCAAGGTTAATCACAATGCGCCGCTGACGTTCTCGAACGAGAACTACAAAGGCATTTTGGATGACCGTGCCCACGGCGTGTTTAACGGTAAAGTGTACGTTAAGCGCGATAGCCAGAAGATCGAAGGTTTCCAAAGTAACCAAAACTTATTGCTTTCCGATCGCGCGCATATCGATGCCAAGCCTGAGCTTGAAACTTATGCTGATGACGTGAAATGTTCTCATGGCACCACCACGGGGCAGTTGGATGAAGACGCGATCTACGCGTTGCGTACCCGCGGCATCGACAAAGCGACAGCGCGAGGCTTGTTAACACTTGCATTTGCTGGCGAGGTGCTTGAACAGGTCGCGCTAGATGTGATTGCTGAGCGGGTAGAGTTGGCGGTAGCGGGCAAGCTGCCGGAACGCTTCAATCTCGCTGGATTGGTAGAAGCAGCGGCTGCGCTCAACGACTAACGCACTCAACGACTAGCCAAGGAGTCATCGATGCCCCATAGCGTGATTGAGAAACCCTCCGTGCTCGCCCCTGCAGCGTTTGATGTTGAGGCGCTGCGCAACGACTTCCCGATACTAAAACGGGAAGTGCACGGAAAGCCGTTGGTATATCTAGATAATGCCGCGACAAGCCAAACGCCCCAGCAGGTTATTGACGTATTCAGCGACTATTACTCGCGCTATAACGCCAATATCCACCGGGGGCTGCACACCTTGTCAGATGAGGCGACAGCAGCGTTTGAAGCCACACGGCATCGCGTTAAGGCGTTTCTCAATGCGGAAGATGCACGCCAGATTATCTTCACGCGGGGCACGACTGAAGCAATCAATCTAGTGGTTCAAAGTTGGGGGCGCTCCCAGCTGGCTGCGGGCGATGAAGTGCTAATTTCAATGTTGGAGCATCACTCCAATATTGTCCCTTGGCAGCTATTGGCGGCTGAGATCGGCTTTACCATTAAAGTCATTCCCGTTGAGGCTAATGGGGCGCTAGACATGACGGCGTACCGCGCGCTGCTCAATGAGCGCACTAAACTAGTGGCAGTCAATCATGTCTCTAATGCGTTGGGCACCATTAACCCAGTGAAAGAGATGGCAGCGCTTGCCCATCAGCACGGTGCGCTTATCCTGGTCGATGGTGCTCAGGCAACACCGCACCAGCAGGTTGATGTTCAGGATATTGATGCTGATTTCTATGCGTTCTCTGGGCATAAAATTTATGGCCCTACTGGGGTTGGCGTGCTGTACGGTAAGCAGACCTTATTAGAAGCGATGCCGCCTTGGCAGGGTGGTGGCGAGATGATTAAAACGGTCTCTTTTGACGTCGGCACCACCTTTGCGGCGCTTCCGCATAAATTCGAGGCTGGCACTCCCGCGATTGCGGAGGTGATTGCTTTGGGGCGCGCTATTGAGTGGCTAGAAGGCGTAGGCGTGGAGGCGATTGGTGCTTGGGAAGCCGTACTGCTGGAACATGCCACTGCAGAGGTGAGCCAGATAGATGGCTTGCGCATACTTGGCACAGCGCCGCATAAAGCTGGCGTGCTGTCGTTTGTGGTCGAAGGCGCCCATTCCCAGGACATTGGGCTGCTGATTGATCAGCTAGGCGTCGCTATTCGTACTGGGCATCACTGCGCGCAACCATTGCTACATCATTTTGGCGTAGATGCCACGTGTCGTGCATCATTTGCGGCGTATAATACGCTTCAAGAGATAGATACGTTTGTTGCAGCGCTAAAGCGTGTGATTGGAATGGTACGTTAAAGGCCGTCATTTAAGGACCGTTATGGATATTGAGCAAGTGGCCAGCCTTGAACGTGGTCAAAAACTGCCGCTTCAGCGTGATGTTGACGCCATTGCTATTCCGTTTGGCAAAACGGAGACACTGGCCGAAGACAGCGTTGTCAGCGTGATGCAAGCGAAGGGCAGCTCGGTAAGTGTTGGCTATGAAGGGCGGCTTTATCTTATTGAAGGGCGTAATTTGGATGCCTTGGGGCTCGAGCCATTGCCTCGCCCAACGCTGCCTGAAAGTGCCAGCGATGAAGAAATTGAACAGTTTGTCTGGGAGCAGTTGCGTACCTGCTTCGATCCCGAAATACCGGTTAATATTGTTGATCTAGGGTTGGTCTATGGTTGCCGTCTTGAGCGCTTGATCAGTGGCGAGCGGATGGTCACTATTCGTATGACGCTGACCGCACCAGGCTGTGGAATGGGCGATGTCATTGCGGCGGATGCGCGAAATAAAATCCTAGGTGCGCCTCAGATTAACAAGGTGCATACTGAAATTGTCTTCAGCCCGCCCTGGAGCCGTGACATGATGAGCGACGAAGCCAAGCTTGAGCTCGGCATGTTTTAACCCCTGATGGGGAGCTGGATGCACAGCTTGCTATTACGTTACATAAAACGTTTTTTGATGTCGCTAGGAGCACTTATGCTGCTGGCGACATTGCTGTTTATAGTTGGTAATTTTTGGGTGGTTGCTAGTACGGCACGCTATATTGATGACAGCTTTGCGGAGTGCCGCCCAACCGATGTGGCGATCGTATTTGGGACCTCTAACTGGACACGCAGCGGCTTTCGCAACCCACACTTTAACGCCCGTATGCGAACCTCAGCGCGCCTGATTGCCGATCAGCGGGTCAGTCATTTATTGATCTCTGGGGATAATCGTACTCAAGCCTATAACGAGCCTCGCGCCATGTGGCGTGATCTTTATCGTCGCGGTGTGCCAGCAGACCAGCTCACCATGGATTTTGCTGGGTTCAGTACCTATGACACGCTTGCGCGCGCTAGAGATGTCTTTCAGTTAGATAAGGCGTTGCTGGTTACTCAGAGCTGGCATCTTCCCCGTGCGGTTTTTATTGGTCGCGCATTAGGAATGGATGTAACTGGCTGTGTGGCGGAAGAGAAATCTGCTGCCGGGGAGTGGCGGTTGAAAATGCGCGAATGGGTGGCGCGGGTCGCTACGTTAGGTGATCTATATATTTGGGGAAGAGAGCCTTACTTTCTAGGCTCTCCAGAACCTATCGAATTAAACGCTAGTAGCAACGTCGGCGAAGTGTCTCGCCTCCCTGTTGGCCTTGATATTTACCACTACTTTGTGAGGTCGGCGGAGACGTCACATGAGCAGGCGGCGGGTGATCAATAGGCTAGCGATGCGTTTTGCGCTTTTGTAAGCTATACAATTCGCGTATTAGCTTGCGGCAACCTTGCATGCACTCTTCCACTACCGGCTCAATGGGGTCGGGCAGGGGGTGAGTGAATAGCGTTGAAAGGGCCTGCATCAGTACGCGCTCTTGTTCCAACAGCTCATTGATTAATACCTGACTATCGTTGCCCACAAAGCTTTTTAAACGGCTCCATAGCCATAAAAAGTCGTCACGCTCAACGTCAGCATCTCGAGGCAGCATTTTTAAGTGCGCACGGGCCAGTTCCTGAAGTTTACGCATCTGGTTTAACCGCTCGGTATAGTGCGGTTTCAGTGCATCACGCAGCGTGGGTCTCAGGCGTTCAATATTATCCTGGAAATAATCAATGCTATCGGCCAGCGCTTCCAGCACGCTGTCCATCGCCACTTGGCGATTGTCGAGAAACATGAGCGTCTACCTCCTTCGGTGACGCAGATTGTGGGGGTGGCAGCGCTAATTTGCCACCCCTAATGCGGATTATTTTTGCATTAAGCCTTAGCCTTTAGGCTTGGGTGGCGCTTTACGCACTGGCATGGCATTTTTTTCGATGTGTTCGATGATCATGCTGGCGATATCTTTGCCTGTTGCATTCTCAATACCTTGTAATCCAGGTGATGAGTTGACCTCCATAATCACCGGCCCGTGGTTAGAGCGCAGTAAGTCGACACCTGCAACGCGCAGTCCCATGGCTTTTGCCGCTCGAATGGCCGTTGAGCGCTCTTCGGGGGTAATGCGGATGACGCTGGCGGTGCCCCCACGATGCAGGTTTGAACGGAATTCACCTTCGGCTGCCTGACGCTTCATCGACGCAACCACTTTATCGCCAATCACCAGACAGCGAATATCGGCACCGCGCGCCTCTTTAATGTACTCCTGCACCATGATGTTGGTTTTCATGCCCATAAACGCTTGAATAACCGACTCAGCTGCCTGGTTGGTTTCAGCAAGTACAACACCGATACCTTGCGTTCCTTCCAGTAGCTTGATGACCAGCGGAGCACCTTTGACCATGGTAATCAGGTCAGGAATGTCATCAGGAGAGTGGGCGAACCCCGTGATGGGAAGGCCCAACCCCTTTCTAGAGAGAAGCTGTAGCGAGCGCAGCTTATCCCGTGAACGAGTGATGGCTACTGAATCATTTATAACGTAGGTGCCCATCATTTCAAATTGGCGCAGTACGGCGCAGCCATAAAAGGTAACCGATGCCCCTATGCGAGGAATGACGGCATCGAAGGGCTCGATTTCAGCGCCTTTATAATGAATCGACGGATGGTGGGAGGCGATGCTCATATAGCAGCGCAGCGTGTCGACCACGCGAGCGGTGTGTCCACGCTGCTCGGCGGCCTCAATAAGGCGGCGAGTAGAATATAGATTGCGATTGCGCGAAAGCAGGGCAATATGCATGCAGGGCTCCGGGGCCAAAAAATATGGCTAATAAGTTAGTTTAAGGCTCGCCGTGCAAAAATGCAGCCCCAGGGGCTATAAGCAAGCGTCGCATAGCGCGGCGCCCAAGCAGCATGGGATGGCGCATATTGCTACGGTCAGTCAGGGTTAGTTCAACCGGAAAATTTAGTTCACCCAATTGCATCGGGGTGCGAATCACATAACGCCACTCGCTGTGCCCATTAGAGCTGGTAACGCGCCGCCGGTCGTGCAAGTGGAGCTGGTAGCGGTGGGCAGGCGTTTGCGGGCCACCGCTATGGGTAATAAAACTTACCCACAGCTGCCCATCCTCATCTTCATGAGTGTCAATCTCTTCGGCATGCAAAGCAGAGGTGCGCGCGCCAGTATCGGCTTTGCAGCAAAGGTGAAGCCCTAATTCAGGTAACGTCACCATTTCACGGCGGCCGATGACTGCTTTGGCCTGATAGGGTAATTCCTTCACGGCATACTCCTGGCAAATGAAGGTTTGTCATCAAGAAATGAGTCGATCTAGCGTCTCATAAATAAATAGCTAGCTTCTAGCTTGGTTAATCAACGCACTTAGCCTTAGCTGAATCGCGGAGTCAGGCGGCGCGTCGCGTAGTGTCAGCATAACCAATAGGCGAAGTCTGGGAATCAGTGCAAGGTCACGTACGACTGCATTAAAATTAGTGCGTTTGTCTTCTGCTAAACGCTGTAAAAGCAACGGTAAACGTTCAGCGTCTTCTAACAATAACCACCCGCGGCCAGCAATGGCTGCGATAATATCTGGGCCGCAAGCAATGGGGTCAGTTAAGAGGCTTGAGTACCATTTGCCGACACTAACTGACGGAGTACAGCCCACGGCGCGCACGCAGGCGCACAGGGTTTCTACGTCACCATCAATGGCTGCCTGCTCTCCACGCGCCCGTAAGGCACTGACCAGCGGCTCTGCAAGAGGCCTATGCTCCAGGCAATAGCACAGCGAGTGAGCGACACTAGTGGGCAACTGGGGAAGGCGCAGCGCTAGCGCTTCTGATGTGGGTAAGTCGAGGCGTACCACATAATCAGCGATGCCTTGTAACCCCAGTGCTTGCCAGTCAATGGTCTGCTGGCCGCTAAGATAGGCCTCGACAGGCTCTAAGTGTTGGCTAGCGGCAAGCTCTAATGCATAACTGGCCTGAGCATTAAGCATTGCTTGAAAAGTAATATCAGGCGAAAAAGCGAGCGGATTATCCTTCATTAGATGATCCACGTCAGCAGTTTCTGCCTGGCCTAGCGGTTTATTTTCTAGCTGCGCAGCATTTCTCCCAAGGGTTTCGAGCAAGCGATTAATAAAACCGTCTCGTTGGGCGGGGGAGAGCTTGCCTTGTTCGTCTAGCGGCAGCGCCAAAAACCAGATGGCTGGTTCAGGCATGTCACCCATACGAAATACTACGCCAAGGCGTGCCTGCTGTTGCCAGGGTTCCGGCCAGGCTATCTCGCCATTTTCGAATGCACGCAGCGTTTCTCGTGGGCAGTCCGTTACTCGTCGTCCCATATGGTAGAGGGAAACGTCCGCGCCGCTACGTGTAAAAAACTCATCAAGTGTCTGGATTGGTTGCATGACATCCTTCCGCATTTCAAGCCTGCACTCTACCTTGCTGATGTGTCACTGTCAGCCGCAAACGCTGATTAATCCGTGCTTTATTATCAAAATGGTTAAAAATTGCACAACATGGTGTAACCCGCATGAGAGTAACAGTAGCGACATCTTTCCATAGTTTATCCACAGCCTCTTGCAGGTTTTCTGTGAATCTGTGAATAACACACAAACTCTGTCAGACGGTTGGCAACTTACCCACAGTGCTGGGATAATAAAGCTTTACTGATTCAAATGGAAAAGGTGCTTATGAGCGTCCATCAACAGCTTCAAACCGCGCTTCTTGAGCTTGAAGCCACTATGAAGGCCGCTAACTTATGGCGTATGCCAACGCCTGATATTTCAGCATTTAATAGTCAGCAACCCTTCTGTATCGACACGATGTCGCTGCCTCAGTGGATTCGATTTGTTTTTATCGCTCGATTAAATGCACTGATTGATGCCCAGGCCGCTATGCCTGCCAAGTGCGATGTAGCGCCGGCAGTGGCTGCATATCTAATGCAGGAAAAAGTTCGTGCCAGTGACCAGCTACTGGTTGTTCGAGCCGTTGAAAAGATAGATCAGCTAGTTACCGAAAACTAGGTCGCGCTACTACGAGAAGCTGAAGCCTAGTGTGATGAGGGTATCAGCAAAGACAATGCCCAGCACCGCAAGCAGCGGGACTGGGCATTTTTCATGCGATTATGGCGCTAGCACAGCTGTAGCGGTGTTAGAAACGATAGCTTAAGCCTGCCATAACCACTAAGGGATCAATCTCTACCGTGCCTGCAGCGGCACCGTTAACGGTCGCGTCAGTATCGATGTCGATATACCACGCGGCTGCGTTAAGTGCCCAGTTTTCATCGATAAGCAAATCGATACCCACTTGAGCAGCGGCACCCCAGGAGTCGTCCAGCTCCAGTTCGCCTATGGCTAGCTCTTCATCAGAGAAAAAGGTGTAGTTAATACCTGCGCCGACATAAGGCTGTACGCGCGCATCAGTGCCACCTAGCGGGTAGTACTGGAGCGTTAGAGTTGGTGGAAGGTGCTTGGTAGAGGCAAGATTATCACCGTTCAGGGCGATATCGTGCTCAAACGGTAGGGCTGCCAGTAATTCGATGCCCATTTTGTCGTGGAAGCGGTAGCCCAGGGTAAATGCGAAATCGGTTTTATCCTGAACATCAACCGCGAACGCGCCTCCGGCTAATGAACCGTTGTCGCTTTTTGGCTCCACTTTGGCAACACCCACGCGAGTAAAGAAATCGCCAGCGCCGTAAGCTAAAACTTGGCCGCTTGCCATCAATGTGGCTGCTGCAAGTCCAGTGGTGAGCAGTGTTGAAAGAGAGTTATGGCGCATAGCATTGCTCCTGACCATTAATGTGAGTCTTTGCAGTGAGTGGTTAACATGAACCGTTGTTCGACATGATCGCGAACCATGCAAAGAGTGTATCGGGTAGAGGAGGGCAGGTTATTGACCTGGGGCAAAGAGTGGAGCGCCGCCGCTAAATAATGGGCTTTTAAAAGAGGCTGTCAGAAGTGAAAGAGGCCTTCCCGTGGCATGGGAAGGCCTCAATAATCAGCTAATTGTTTAATTAAGCTGAGTGTGTCATTGACGCTCGTCTAGCGATCAATATGCTGATATTCACCCGCATCGGCAGTTATGCTACTAACCACCAAGATGGCAATAAAGGCAGCGATGAAGCCAGGGATGATCTCGTACACGCCGGGGCCACCCATAAATTCTCCGTTCCAGCCTAATGCAATCCAAATCATGACGGTAGCAGCACCCACTACCATGCCTGCAATGGCGCCAGCTCCGTTCGTGCGAGACCACATTAGCGACAGAATGATCAGCGGGCCAAATGCTGCGCCAAAGCCAGCCCAGGCATTACTTACGAGCCCAAGAACTTGCGAGTCCGGATTTGACGCAATCACAGCGGCCACCAGACCAACCAGTACGACACAGATTCGACCGACCTTTACGCACTCTTTATCGGTTGCTTCCTTTCTTAGGAACAGGCGATAGAAATCTTCGGTTAATGAGGACGACGATACTAACAATTGGCTGGAAATGGTGCTCATAATTGCAGCAAGCAGTGCCGCATAGAGGAAGCCGGTGACCAGCGGGTGGAATAGCAGGTTCGCCAGAATGATGAAGATCGTTTCTGGATCCTCGATATCCATGCCGTTGCGGACTGCATAAGCCCGGCCAAACAGACCTAGAGAGACCGCGCCAATCAGGGAAATAAGCATCCAGCTCATGCCGATATTACGGGCAGTCGGGACATCTTTCAGCGTCCGGATGGCCATAAAGCGCACAATGATGTGGGGTTGACCGAAGTACCCCAGTCCCCAGGTAACCGCAGAGAGCCAGCCAATAAAGGTCAGCCCTGACGTCCAGGATAGCAGGGTGGGGTCGACTTCATTTAGCGTCTGCGATGCTTGGGAGAACCCACCGCCGCCTTCGCCAAATAGCACCACTGCAGGCATGATTACTAGCGCCAGCATCATGATGCAGCCTTGCACGAAGTCAGTCATACTCACGGCCAGGAAGCCGCCAACAACGGTGTAGACAAGTACCACTCCAAGTGTAATGAGGATGCCTACAGCGTAGTCGCTCATGCCGCCGATGTTAAAAATACCGGCAAACGCGCTTTCAAACAGTTTGCCCCCAGCGACTAGACCTGATGCCGTGTAAACCGCGAAAAAGATGACGATAACGATAGCAGACACCGTGCGCAGTGAATGCGCACGTGTCGGAAATCGGTTTGCCAAAAAGGCTGGAATGGTAATCGCATTACCGTAGTGAACCGTCTGTTCACGCAGTCGGGGGGCGACCAGGGTCCAGTTGAAGAACGCACCCACCAGAAGGCCAATGCCGATCCAGGCGGATCCCAAGCCGGAAACAAACATTGCGCCGGGCAACCCAAGCAGCAACCAGCCGCTCATGTCCGAAGCGCCAGCCGATAGAGCTGCTACTTGTGGACTGAGGCCACGTCCCCCCAGCATGTAATCTTCTGATGAAGATGTCGCTTTGCGCATGGCATAAATGCCGATGGCGATCATGAGCGCAAAGTAGGCAAAAAGACTAATCCAAACACCGATAGCCATGAAAGTTCTCCAATTTGTCAGGACGGAGCTAGCTCCGACAGGTTAGCGCGCTTGCCGTGCAGAACCGCTAGTAGCACGCATGTTTAACTCCGCTTCTTATTCGTGTAGCAAGGCGCTACCGCTTGGTCCTCGATATTCCTTGCTAGGGAAGCGCCTGTACTGGCCGCCTCCCGGCAACACGAGGTTATTGTCGTCTAAGTTTAGTTGAGAAGCATGGCGCCGACAAAGCCAGCGGGCCTATTCGGCCGTTGCCAGCAAGCTGGCGTTGCCACCCGCTGCGGTCGTATCGATGCACAGATGACGTTCCACCACGTAGCGATCTGGTGAAATGGTCTGAGTCTCGAGCGGCACGATGGCACCGTCGCGCTTAGCGAGTGCTATACGCAGTTCATGCGTCCAATCACTTTTGCCAGCCGCGGCGACGGCGGCAATCCCTTGGACCTCGCTTAGTGTATCTGCTGTGATGCTACCGTCGAGCCCAATCACGGGGGCGCCTGCGTCGACCAGCGGCTGGACGGCTTGAGCTGCGCCTGGTGCAATCACTACTGCAGTACAGCCCGCGCCAAGCGCCTGTACTGCTTGGGCAGCGGCGATATCCAGCGTTGGTCCAAGGCAGAGAACAGCGCCTTTTGGATACATCGCCAAGCGGTTGCTTTCCCCTGTGGGTCCTGGAAGCGTCTGCGGTGTCATGTCGAGTGCCGCTGTCTCGTTAAGGGCCTTGCGGATCACGCCGCCTTTGCCGGAGAGTGCCTTGCGGAGTGCCTCGATTCGATTGGGTCGTACCGCCCAGTTCCGCGCATCCAGCCCATCTAAGGCCGATTGGAGGTCGCTGAGTGAGAGGGTTTTCCCCTCAGGAGCCTTGTGGTGCTCGGCGGTGGCAGTGCGGCGGAAGCGAGTAACATAGAGCGGGCCACCGGCCTTGGGCCCGGTGCCCGAAAGGCCTTCGCCCCCGAATGGCTGGGAGCCGACAATGGCGCCGATTTGGTTACGATTAACATAAACGTTGCCAACATGGATGCGCTCGACGATTTGCTGCACACGATCATCGATGCGGGTATGCAGGCCGAAGGTCAGTCCGTAGCCTTTGCCATTGATGTCGTCGACCACGTTGTCGATGTCTCGCGCCTTGAAAGTAGCCACGTGTAGAACCGGGCCAAATATCTCGCGTTCGAGATCCGCAATGCCCCCCACCTCAATGACCGCGGGGGTGACGAAGGTGCCAGCTTCCGGTGCGGACAGTTTCTTCAACACCTTACCTGTCTTCTCGTGCGCTGCTACGTAGTCGCTTATCTCGGCTTGGGCGTCGGCGTCGATCACGGGTGAGACGTCGGTGTCAGTATTCCAAGGGTCGCCGATGGTGAGCGAGTCCATGGCGCCATAAAGCATGTTGAGCAACCGGTCGCGCGCCTCTTCCTGCACATACAGCATGCGTAGCGCTGAACAACGCTGCCCAGCCGACTGGAAGGAGGAGATTAAGATATCGCGGACTGCCTGCTCGGTCAGCGCCGTAGAGTCCACGATCATCGAGTTGAGGCCGCCAGTTTCGGCAACCAGTATCGCATCGGGCCCTGCGTTCTGCGCCAGGGCTTTGTGGATAATCTGTGCCACGGGGGTCGAGCCAGTGAAACAGACACCAGCGATACGTGGGTCGCTAGTCAGCGGGCCACCCACCGTGGGCCCATCGCCAGGCAGCAGTTGAAGTGCTGCTTCTGGAAGGCCAGCCTCACGCATCAATTCGACGGCGCGGGCGGCGATCAGCGGTGTTTGCTCGGCGGGCTTGGCAAGTACCGCGTTGCCAGCCACCAAGGCTGCGGCGATCTGCCCGGTGGTGATGGCCAGTGGGAAGTTCCAAGGGCTGATGCAGACGAAGATGCCGCGGGCGCTACCGGGTTCTTCCGCTTCCAGCCGTTCACCCTCATTGGCGTAGTAGCGTAGGAAATCCACCGCTTCGCGCACTTCAGCGATGCCATCAAACATCATCTTGCCGGCTTCGCGGGTGGTGATCACGGTCAGCTCAGCGATATGTTCTTCATAGAGATCCGCGGTACGACGGAGCACTTTGGCGCGCTCGGCCACAGGACGTGCTGACCACTCGCGGAAACCTTCCTCTGCAGCATCGAGAGCGGCGGCTACCTCTTCAGGGGTGGCCTCATGCACCTTGCCGATAATACGCGAGCTGTCGGCGGGAGAGACTGCATCGCGAGCCGGACCTTGGGGGGCAGGATTTCCCACTAGCATGGGGCCTGCTGTCCAGGTCTTGTCAGCAAAGGTTTCCCGCGCATTAAGCAGCGGCAGGATCGAGGCGGGTTCGTTGATACGATAACCCTTGGAGTTCTTGCGATCTGGCGCAAACAGCTCACCGGGCTGGCGAATCAACGGGCTTGAGATGGCGTCGCCAAGCTGTTTAAACCCTTCCACTGGATCTCTTGATACTTCGCTCGGGGGAATCGAACTATCCACCACCTGGTTGACGAACGAGGAGTTCGCGCCATTCTCTAGCAGGCGACGTACCAAGTAGGCCAGCAGGTCGCGGTGAGCGCCGACTGGGGCGTAGATGCGGCAGTGCGTGCCCTCAGCCTCTTTAACGATGTGGTGCAGCGATTCGCCCATGCCGTGTAGGCGCTGAAACTCGTAGCTGTCCTTGTCATCGCCTGCCATGGCCACGACGGCGGCGCAGGTATGGGCATTGTGTGTGGCGAACTGTGGATAGATGCGGTCGCGCCGGTCGAGCAGCATCTGAGCGCAGGCCATGTAGCTGACATCGGTATTGACCTTGCGGGTGAAGACCGGGAAGGTTTTAACGCCCATCTCCTGGGAGAGCTTGATTTCGGAATCCCAGTAGGCGCCCTTGACCAAACGCACCATGATCTTGCGGCCGAACCGCTCGGCAAGTTCGTAAAGTGTCTCTATCACTGGCGCGGCGCGGCGCCCGTAGGCTTGTACAACGACCCCGAAGCCGTCCCACCCATCGAGGCTGGGGTCGGACATCAGTGCCTCGATCACGTCGAGTGACAGATCCAGTCGATCCTGCTCTTCTGCGTCGATATTGAAACCGATATTGGCTTTGGCCGCTTGTTTTACCAGTTCCAACGCACGGGGTACGAGCTCTGCCATTACCGTGTCACGGTGGGTGTACTCATAACGGGGATGCAGGGCTGATAGTTTTACCGAGATACCGGGACTGCCACGTACATCGCCCTTGGCCTGTTCGGCGATTGCGGTGATCGCCTTGGCATAAGCCTCGTGGTAGCGGACGGCATCCTCATCTGTGCGAGCTGCCTCGCCAAGCATGTCGTAAGAGTAGGTGTAGCCCTGTTTCTCAAGCTCGCGGGCATTCTTCATGCCTTCTTCGATGGTCTGGCCGAGTACGAATTGGCGGCCGAGAATCTTCATCGACTGACCAACGGCCTTACGCACTACCGGCTCGCCCATACGGCGTACTAGGCCGCGTAGCGCTCGGGTTGGGCCCTTGGGATCTTCTTCCAGCACTTTACCGGTTAGCAACAGCGCCCAGGTCGAGGCATTAACCATCGATGAGGACGATTTCCCCAGGTGTGCGCCCCAGTCGGACGGCTCAATTTTATCGTGGATCAGGTCGTCGATGGTTTCCGCATCA
This sequence comes from Halomonas sp. 3D7M, assembly GCF_014897885.1. NCBI lineage: Bacteria > Pseudomonadati > Pseudomonadota > Gammaproteobacteria > Oceanospirillales > Halomonadaceae > Halomonas > Halomonas sp. 3D7M. Next base: position 43,175 of record NZ_JABUZF010000238.1, read on the forward strand.
GGCACGCGCAGCAGGGCTTCTGCCAAGCACATCAGGCCGACGCCCTCGGTGGTGGAAAGGCCGTACTCGGCGAGGAACGCCTCCATCATCGAGGGAGACCTTTCTTTGCGCACACGCTCCACGTAGTTGGCACCGGCGGCAGCAACTTTACGTCGGTCATCCTCTGACAGCTTGATGCGTTCGATCAGCTCATGCAGCACCGCTGTTTCATCGGCGTCATAGTTGCTGCGGATGCGTGAGCGAAGATCACTCACGTCGCTATGCAAATTAAGATTAGTTTTGTTCATGATGGGGTTCTCCTTGCAAGTCGACACGTCAGCATTGCTGAGCTGTTCACTTATCGCCAAGCGCCAGAAACGACGCGTTACCACCCAGCGCGGCAGTGCTGTTGGTGATTGTTTTTTCAGTCACAAAACGCTGTAGGTAGTGTGGGCCAGCGTTGAGAGCCTTGATTCACTGACGAAGGCATCCTCATCGACAAGACAGTGATCACTGATACGCTCCATAAGCGTATCAAGATCAGTTTGCCAGATGGCAGGGTCACGCATTTTCTTGGCATTGAGGCCCCCATAAGTCTAAACAGAAAGCGAAAAGCTGAATCAAATAACCGAAATAAAGCGATGGTAGGGCACTGCGCCCAAGATAACGGTCGAATGTAGAGCGAGCTGCCATTAGGTGTATGTCGTTTTCATGGCAAAACGTGTCAAATTCTCGGCAAGAAACGCTTTTTAAGACTTTAGTTTAGTCTCTAAACGGCTGCCAGCACGCAAAATAGCGTGTTATGTGCCCAAGCTAACTGCTTCATCACTAGCGAAATGAGAGTGCGCCAGTCTTGACGCTTGCTCCTGAAGAAGGCGCGGAAGATGCTAACGAGGTTGCACCGGATGTTGAAGACGGCGCTAAGTGGGTCGCCGAATCGAGCGGCGTATTGGTTGCGCCTACTCCTTGGCGTAGCTGGCGGGGAGACAAGCCGTAACTACGCCGAAAAGCATGCGAAAGAGCGCTTTGATTGGCAAAGCCTGTTTGAATGGCTATGTCAGTGAGTGGTAGACGGCTTTGTAATACAAGCTGCCGAGCTGCGTGTAGACGTTGGCGTCGTACATACTGCCAAGGGGACAGGCCCGTTTGGACGCGAAAGCGTTCAGAAAAGTGTGCCTCACTAAGGCAAGCCAATTTTGCTAAATCAGCGACTCTCAGCTCATCGGCCAAGTGGTGGCGAATAAATCGATCGATTTGATCAAGATTGAGCCGCCGTTGTGATGCGCTCTCCGATGCGCCCAGACGAGCCTTTAATGAACCTAACAGCGTGGCAGCAAGCCGGTCTTGCTGAAAAGACATTGCCGACGTGTCAAATCCTTGGACGAGCTCGCTTTCTACGAAAGCAAGGTAGTGGCGCAATGGGTTGTCGAGTGCAAAAAAACGCGGTGCATCAAACAGTGCTACCAACTCGCGGTGTTCGCCCGTTAAAGCAGGCGCATCTTCAGGCAGATCCAGTATCAGTTGACGATTGTAGCCATTACCTGAATAGAAGTGTTCGTGATTCGCGGGAACAATGCAGCCTGAAAATGCGTTTACCCGGCCGCCGAGGCCTTCGATTTCAAATTCTGAAGAGCCGCACAGCGTAATGACGATTTGGTGAAAATCGTGGGAGTGATGCTTTGTGGCACTTTCTAAAGGGATTTGACGAATAGTACTCGGCATGGGGTCTCCTCGACACGACTGGCCTATTACTGCTGGCGCAGCGCTGTGTGTGCCGCTAAATGATCACGTAATGCTTTCAGTTCCGCGTAACCCTCTTGGTTAAGTAACGGTTTGCTTCGAGCAATTTGCCAATGGCGCCCGTGGGTGTCCATTAAATGTGATGCACGACGGCGGACACTCTCTAGGTACTCATCGTGGCGAATGGGGTAACCAATGATGGCATTCCACTCCGTTTCGCTGATGCTGCTTTCTAGCGCTTTGTCGAACAAATTGATCAGATCGTTAGGCTCAGTGCGGTAGCGTGGCGTACCTACGGTCATTAATATTACCAGCACGCCACCTATTACCAGCAAACAGACGCCAAACACTAATAAGTACAGCGCCATACTACACTCCCTGCAAAATCAGTATCAGCATTCGTTTAACAATGCACGACAGTATACGCCTGCTGCTCGTTAAGACGAAAATTTTGCAGTTTTGCGAACTTTTCCCCTACAAGGTGTCAGAGTGTGTACAGGCAACATCGCGATAGCAGTCGTTAATAGTGTTGTTCTGGCTATTGTTTTCGATCCCTTGCTTCCGCTGCTTATCAAGCAGCGGTTTTTTTTGCTTATCAATCGGTCGTTTTCTGACGTAGTACGGCAATAGATAGTACGGCGATAGTTAGTGTCGACGAATCGTTAGCAGCGCCATTAAGATATCGCGGCGTGTGACAATCCCCACTAAACGTTGCTGCTCCACAACGGGATAAACCTTTGGTTTTGCTCCGAGCATTTCCTGTGCTAAGTCGGTGATGCTTTTATTGGGCGTTGTGGTGAGCACGTCTTGGCGCATTAACTCACGTACCAGCGGCGCTTCATCATCGTGGTAGATGCTGTCCAATACGCGACCCATCACGTCCTGTTCGGATATAAAACCAATCAACCGATCAGACGCATCTACCACTGGAGCGCCTGGTAAGCGATGCAATGCCAAACCTTGGGCTAAGTTGGTGATAGAGGTTTGGCCAGTGACGCGATAGCAGTCCCGTGACATGACATCGCGTACGGTATCGGGGGTTCTATTATTCATCTTGACACTCCTTGACGTAATACGCGCAGTTTCACTCTTAAAGAGAGTAGAGCAATAACTGCTTGCGGCATGAAAGCCATGAATCACAAGAACCATGAGTCACGAGAGCTATGAGTCACAAGACCTATGAGTCATAAGAGCCATGAGCCACGAGACCTATAATTCTATTAATGTAGAAGATTTAACTCACCCTGCGTTGTCCTTATTATTGGTACATTCAACGCTTTGCTTCATTCCAGAAGCTGCAAGGAGTCAGTATGGACGCACGTGAATACCTCAATCGCAAAGGCGTTGGCATAGAAAGAGACCCTGAACGGCCCAACACATTAGAAGAAAAAGCGTGGGAGAGAGCTCGTGGGGCAGGTAGCCAGCGTCCAAAATCCGGTACACCACATGATTGGGAAGATTGGGAGCGCCATCACGATGATTTGGCAGACGGCGCGGAAACGTTAGAGCAGAAAATTGATAAAGAGGCTCACCAAAAAGCACTAGCTAAAGAGAAGCAGCAAGCTGAGCAAGCGCAAGCGGCGGTAGAGCACTTTACGCCTACCGTGCAAACAAATGAGGCTGATAGCGCGCTTAAGCATCAAACCCAATCACCTATTGCTTCTGAAGGCGTGCCAGCATCGCCTCAACCGACATCGGTTCTGTTTGCCTACCGCGCGTTAGCCGTTTTGCTACCGCCTTTGGCCGTTGGGTTAACAGAGGGCGGGGCAAAACGTGTTGCTCTTAGTGTTGTATTGACGTTGTTGGGCTGGCTTCCTGGCGTAGTGCATGCGTTTATATGGTTAAAAAAGCACTAAGCTAGCGATTCTTCGCCTAGCCCATTGGCAGTTGTTGTGAAGCGCGTATAATCCCTGTCAACTTTTCTTTTCGGTGGGGTTTACTATGGGCTACCTTGTTAGCGTGACGGCGCTGTGGGCGTTCTCATTCTCGTTGATTGGTGTATATCTGGCAGGCCAAGTAGACAGCTACTTTGCGGTGCTTGTACGGGTAACGCTCGCCATGCTGGTGTTCCTGCCATTTTTACGGCCCAGCTTGCTGCGGGGAAAACAGCGTTTAGCGTTAATGGCATTGGGTGCGGTGCAGTTAGGCGTCATGTACACCTTCTTCTATCACTCGTTTTTACTGCTATCGGTTCCTGAGGTTCTGTTATTCACGATTTTCACGCCAGTTTATATTGCACTTCTAGATGACCTAATGTTTAAGCGCTTCACGCCTATTTATTTAGTGACCGCCCTATTGGCGGTGATCGGGGCAGGCGTCATTCGTTACGATGGTATTGATAGTGGGTTCTTGCTGGGCTTTTTGGTAGTGCAGGGGGCTAATCTCTGTTTTGCGTTAGGTCAGGTTGGCTATCGTCGTCTCGCAGCTGATTTGCCGCCCACCTTGGCGTGGCATAACGTTTTTGGCTGGTTCTTTATCGGCGCAATGCTAGTGGCACTCCCGGCCTTTTTGCTGTTTGGTAATACGGCAGCGCTGCCCAGTACACCGGTGCAGTGGAGTGTATTGGCATGGCTTGGGCTAGTC
>NZ_JABUZF010000238.1:47520-52849 GCF_014897885.1 Halomonas sp. 3D7M
TTGCTTGGAACCAAGGAGCCACCAAGGTCGATGCAGGAACACTGGCGATAATGAACAATGCATTGGTACCCGCTGGTTTGGTGGTTAATCTGGTGATTTGGAACCGGGATGCAGATATAGGCAAGCTACTATTGGGCGCCGCTATCATGGCCGCTTCTCTGTGGTTAAATCACTGGTGGTTGCAGCGTCGTCGCGCTATATCTGTCTAACTAATTCAAGCTATTGTTTTTGCCCAGAGTAACCAGCGGTTTCGCGTTGCGCTGGGCAATTTGCTCGACACCCTCATACTCTCCATAATGTGGGCTGATGCCAGCGAGAGTTGTCCATGTCTAACACCCCATCGTCAGGTTTAGCACCCTTGAGCCAGGCCGAACGCACGCAGCCTTTAGAAGAAGCGCCCCTTAAAAAAGCGACGTCCTCTAAAGCGACGTCCTTTAAAACAATCGGCTTAATCGGCCGCTTAGGCAGTGACAAAGTGGTCGATTCGCTTAAGCGGTTGGTCAGCTATCTAGTTGCCCACGATTATAAAGTTCTGATTGAAGACCGGACCGCAACGGTGTTACCGAACCATGGACTGCCTGAAGCCAGCCGCCGCATGTTGGGGGAGCTGTGCGATTTGGTCATCGTTGTGGGGGGAGATGGTAGCCTTCTCGGGGCTGCCCGCACGCTATGCCTTAGCGGTACATTGATGTTAGGCGTGAACCGGGGGCGGTTAGGCTTTTTAACGGATATTTCTCCTGATGAACTAGAAAGTCGGGTTGGCGAAGTGCTGGCGGGAGAGTTTGAAGTTGAAGAGCGTTTCTTGCTAGATGCCGTGTTGTACCGAAACGGTAAAGCGGTGGGTAGCGGTGCTGCGCTCAATGAAGTGGTGGTTCATCCAGGTAAAGCGGTGCGCATGATTGAGTTCGAACTGTTTATTGATGGGCAGTTTGTGTATAGCCAGCGTAGTGACGGCTTAATTATTGCCACGCCCACTGGTTCAACCGCCTATGCACTTTCTGGCGGCGGGCCAATCATGCACCCCAAACTTGATGTAGTGACGTTGGTGCCCATGTTCCCTCATACGCTGTCGAGTCGTCCTATTGTGATTGACGCTGCCAGTGAAATCCGTGTTCACATTGGTGAAACCAATCAGACCTATCCCCATATCAGCTGCGACGGACAAACTCGTGCCGTGGCTAAACCTGACGATGTGCTCGTTATTCAACGAAAACCAGAGCGCGTTCAGCTCGTGCATCCTATTGGGCATAACTTCTATGAAGTGTTGCGCAGTAAACTCGGCTGGAGCCATCGGCTAGGGGATTAATATGGAGGGCTACGATTTAATCGGTGATGTACATGGGTGTGGTGCAACGCTGGCAGCGTTATTAGAACGGCTTGGCTATCATCGGCGGGGCGGGGTATATCGTCACCCACGCCGAAAAGTGATCTTTTTAGGTGATTTAATTGATCGTGGCCCGCGTATTCGTCTAGCGGTTACCATCGCACGCAGAATGGTTGAAGAGGGCGAAGCATATATTGTCATGGGTAATCATGAATATAATGCCCTGGCCTATACGCACCCTGCGCCCCCTGGTAGCAACAAGCGCTGGCTGCGCGAACATACGCCGCGCCATAACCGTATTATTGAAGACACGCTGGCTCAGTACCGCGATTATACAAACGAGTGGGAAGACACCTTGGCGTGGTTTAAGACTATTCCACTCTGTCTGGAGCTGGATGGGATTCGTGTGGTGCATGCCTGCTGGGATGACGAGTTGATTCGACAGCTCAAACAGCGCGCGCCCAACGCCTGCATGGACAATCACTTTCTGGTTGAGTCCACTGACCCCTCGACACAAGCCTTTCGTATACTTGATCGCCTAACCCGTGGGCCTCATATACCGTTACCAAAAGGCATTGCGATACACTCAGGCGATGGCTTTACCAGGCAGAGCTTTCGTGCGCACTTTTGGTCAGCGAACCCCCAGCAGTGGGGGGACGTGGTATTTCAGCCAGATAACCTTCCTGGTGACCTAGAGACCAGAACGCTGACCGATACTGAACGTCAGCGCCTTAGTTATTACGGCCCTGAACAGCCACCTTTATTTATCGGCCATTACTGGTGCGAGGGTATTCCCGCCTTACCAGCACACAACATTGCCTGCTTGGATTATAGTGCGGTGAAATTTGGCCGTTTAGTGGCTTATCGCTGGAGCGGAGAAGCGCGGCTCAACGCTGATCATTTTGTGTGGATACAGGTGCCAAAAGAGGAGCGTGCACTGCCTAAACCGTGGGAAATAGATTTTGATTAATAGCGATATTTTCCAGCTTTACACACGGTTACATATTTTTTTCAAAATCGCTGAACTAACGGTGTTGTCGGTTATCAGAGTAAGTGTTCCCTTGAATGATCCCTTGCTTTTTGATCCGGCGGCCCCCTCCGCCGGATTTTTTTCGTCTATCCGTTGGTGACGCGGCGTGACGTTACGCCGATTCTTATTGGTTGAAAGGAACCTGCCATGCATCCAGTAATGCTTTTACCCACGGGCGCGGACACAAAAGAGCTGCGTAAAGCTCTATGGCACTACCGCATTGGTCACCGCATTACCGATGAAGCAGATGGCCAGCTGCTATGGGTTGCCGACCCGCGCCAGCATGATGAAATGAGATCGTTGGTGAGTCGCTGGGAGCGAGGTGAGCCTCTGATTACGACGACTGTTCGACCCACCCACCGAAGCGGGATGAATCGTTTGGTGCCGATGTTGCGCCAAGTGCCGGTTACAGCGCTGATGATTGGTATTAGCCTATGTGTTTTTGCCCTAACAGGGGTATTTGGCGACTTACTAATTGTAGGGCTCACCATCGTGCCAGTGGGCGTTTCAGGTGGGCAGCTCGTATATGGCAACCTTAGTGACACAATGATGTCTGGCCAAGTATGGCGCTTACTGTCGCCTGCGTTTTTACACTTTGGCTGGATGCATTTGATCTTCAACCTGATGTGGGTATGGTACTTCGGGCGTCAAATCGAGCAGCTTCAGGGTAGTCGTACCATGCTGCTACTGCTTCTGGTTGCCGGTATTGGCGCTAACATTGCGCAATATGTCACTGGCACAGTGCTGTTTGGCGGTATGTCTGGTGTGGTTTACGCCTTGCTGGCCCATGTGTGGCTGATGTCTTATCGTGCCCCGCAAAGCGGATTTTTCGTCCCCCAGATGCTAGTCGTCTTCATGCTGGGCTGGATGGTGTTCACCATGACCGATATTGCCGGTAGCGTGGGTTTTGGCAACGTAGCGAATGAAGCGCACTTGGGCGGGCTGCTCGTGGGGCTGGTCACAGGCTGGTATTATTCATCCAAACGAAGCAAACATTAAAGGTGCCTACGATGAGTGACATGACCTTCGATAAAATGATTAACCAAATGACGCCCGCTATTTACGAAAGCCTTAAGCAGGCAGTGGCGTTGCGCAAATGGCCCGATGGCCGGTATTTAACGCCAGAACAGACCGAATTGTGCCTGGAAGCGGTGATGCGTTTTGAGGTGGAGAATAACGTTCCTGAAGAGAGTCGTGTCGGCTATCTGGAGCAGCGTACCTGTGGTGCTGGCGCGACCGGTGCCGGTGTTTCCCCTGAAATGGCAGGCCTTGCCCGGGATGCCACGCGTGACTGATGATCTGTTTGCCTCGGTAGCATCCCCGGTGCAAGGATGTTTGCAAAAAATGGCGGCTGATTTGCCTAGTCGCCAAGATGATCGGGTGGTGTATCACCTTCGCGCGGGCGACCATCGAATGCCTCTGAATGAGCGTATCGGCTCGCCGATGCGACTTGCCTGGAGCGGTGCGATTGCTTGCACCCACTGCGGGCGGGCAACCAAAAAAAGTTTTGCTCAAGGCTACTGTTACCCCTGCTTTAAGCGTTTAGCCCAGTGTGATACATGCATCATGAAACCCGAGACGTGCCACTATCATCAGGGCACCTGCCGGGACCCCGAGTGGGGCGAAAAACACTGCTTCCAGCCACACATTGTCTACTTAGCGAACTCATCCGGTTTGAAGGTAGGTATCACCCGCAAAACGCAAATGCCAACCCGCTGGCTGGACCAAGGGGCCATTCAGGCATTGCCCATTCTTGAGGTAAATACCCGGCAACAGTCTGGTTTTGTCGAAATGCTCTTTAAAGAGCAGGTGGCCGACCGAACTAACTGGCGTGCCATGCTTAAAGGCGAGGTGAAACCATTGGATTTGTGCGCAGAGCGTGACCGTCTTTTTAACCTGTTAGCCGATGGGTTAGGGCAGTTACGTGACGTGCACGGTGCGGATGCCATTCGTACGCTGGATGAAACGCCGCTGGACTTTCATTATCCCGTGGCGACTTTCCCAAGTAAGGTGACGTCCCATAATTTTGATAAGCAGCCGCTGGTTGAAGGTACTCTTCAAGGTGTAAAAGGGCAGTACCTGATCTTTGATAGCGGGGTTATTAACCTGCGTAAATTCACCGGTTACGAAATCGCTGTGGAGTAGCCTTCGCTATATCTCCTAACGCGGGCTTTTAACTGATTATAACTGCCTATCTTCGCTATCCTGCCTAGCTAGAGTCGCTTTTGTTAACTAAGGTTATCTGGGGTGAATCCCGTTATCGCCTTACGCAACGCAAGGAAGCCTCAATGCCATGGCTAAAACTTCTGCACATCGCCGCGCTAGTTACTTGGTGCGGCGCGCTTCTCTATTTACCCGCTCTGCTTTTGCATGCGCTCCAGCTGCGTAAAGACGCTGGATTCGCTCAAGGCACGCCCCCCATGCCACGTTTCTTCTATAACTCCATCGCAACACCTGCTGCCTTGGTCGCCATCGCGTCGGGCACGCTGCTGTTTCTGCTGCATGGCCTTCTTGGGGGGTGGTTAATTCTAAAGCTAGGTGCCGTGGTGCTAATGGTGGCTGCCCACGGCTGTTTCGGTTGGCTGATTTTGCGGCTGGAAATGGGGATTTTCAAAGGCGTAAAAGTTGCCAGTCTATGCGCCTTAATCCTCGCGTTAACGGGGATATTGGGTGTGCTTGGGTTTGTGCTCTCCAAACCGCTGGCTTGGAGTTAACGCAATGAAGATTATTCCCTTAAGTGCCAACACTACTATTGCCGACATTGCGCTGTTAAGGCGACTTCTCAACGTCGACGCCGACAGCATGCTCGTATACCAACTGGCCGCCCAGCCAGCCTGCCAGCGCGATCAGGCAGGCAGTGACCAGCGAAATGGCCAGCCCCCAGGGCAGTACCGCACCAGGTTCATTAAATCGCAGAAGCCAATTAAGCGACGCCAGGGAAAGCATGACAACGGCCACAATCGCGTGGCTCCAGC
>NZ_JABUZF010000238.1:52892-56413 GCF_014897885.1 Halomonas sp. 3D7M
TCCGCGCCACGGTGACCAGGTCAATAATGCCCGCTACCGAAGCAATCCAGCCGCCAAACGCGCCTACCCCCGCCAACCACAAACCGCTGCGCAGCCAGAAAGGGTCTTGGGTATACCAGTAAGCCAGGTCGCTGGCGACCAGCGCCATCAGTGCGGCCACAGGAAAGTGGATCATCACTGGGTGAAGCGGATGGCCAGCCAGCGCGGCACGGCTTTTTATCGAGCGTTGGGGAGTAAGTGTCATGGTCACTTCCTGTGGTTAGACAAAGCGAAAAAGTCATTCAGACCAACGGCATGCCAGGAAAATTGCAAATGAGGGAACGTAATGGCGTAACGTCCACCATCATTTCATATTTATCGTCACGATGGGTCCGTCGAACAGCATGCTTGCTTGGGACTTTCTTACTGGTGAGCTTAGCGGGCTGCACAGGTGATAGATCTATCTTAGACCCTGCTGGGCCTGCTGCGCGAGACGTGCGGTTAATTTGGTGGGTAATGCTCGGATTTGCCACCCTTGTACTGATTGGGGTGACAGCTCTTTGGCTTTACGCCTTTAAACCAAGAAATGTGGAACGCACACCTGCCCAGGAGCGCCGTATCGCTCGCCGGTGGATTATTGGCGGCGGCATTATGTTGCCTGTGGCCAGCATTACCGCGCTGCTACTGTTTGGCGTTCCCGCCGGCCAGCGGATGCTAACGCTACCCATGAGCGAACCGCCAGAAGTTATCGAGGTGATTGGCCATCAGTGGTGGTGGGAAGTGCGCTATCCCGATGCTGAAGGCGGTGAGGTTGTTACCGCTAATCAACTGGTGATGCCTGCTGGAGAGCCAGTAGATTTTCATGTCAGTGGTGCCGATGTGATTCATGCGTTTTGGGTGCCCCGGCTGGGGGGGAAAATAGATATGTTGCCGGGCCGCGTAAATAAAATTCGTTTACAAGCTGATGAACCCGCGGTGTTTGGTGCGCAGTGTGCCGAACTTTGCGGCGTGGGCCATGCCCATATGCAATTGCATGTGGAGGCCTTGCCACGCAGCGAGTTCGAGGCATGGTTAACTGCAAGACAAGAGACGACGCTTAGCGAACTGGCCGTTGCCGATGCTACTTACGACGACGCGCGAGATGCTTTTATGACGCATTGTGCCCGCTGCCACCAGGTAGCGGGCGTTAGCCAAGGGGGCATTGGGCCAACGCTTTCAGATGTGGGCGGTCGCGCCACGCTAGGCGCGGGGGTGATTGCCATGGAAGAAGGGGCGGTGAGTCGCTGGTTGCAGCATCACCAAACGCTAAAGCCAGGCAATAAGATGCCTACCCACAGTGAAATTGAAACGGACACCTTGGATGCCCTGGGTGCTTGGCTGGAGGCCTTGTCACCATGAAGAGTGTCAATCAAGAAGCCATTGAGCATGACCCGCAGCAATTGCACGAAGACTTGCACACCATTTGGGGGAATCCCAAAGGTCTAAGATCCTTAACTATCGTCAATCACACCACGCTTGGCCTACGTTTTATGGTCACGGGGATGGTGTTTTTCCTGATTGGCGGCATTTTAGCAATGCTGGTGCGAACCCAGTTAGCGATGCCCGACCAAAACTTTATGTCGCCAGACATTTATAATCAGGTCACCACCATGCATGGCACGGTGATGATGTTCCTGTTCGCCATTCCTATGCTGGAAGGGCTGGCGATTTACCTGATCCCAAAGATGATTGGTGCCCGCGACCTGGTCTGCCCTCGGCTAACATCACTTGGCTATTTCTGCTATTTATTTGGCGGGATTATTCTTACTTCCAGCCTGATTATTGAAATGGCGCCGTCCAGCGGCTGGTTTATGTACACCCCGCTTAGTAGTAAAGAGTTCTCGCCTGATCTGGGCTCGGATTTTTGGCTGTTGGGCATCACGTTTGTGGAAATTTCTGCAGTGTCTGCGGGTGTAGAGTTGGTAGTGTCGATATTGCGCACTCGCACTCAGGGCATGGCGCTGCATAAAATGCCGTTGTTCGCTTGGTATATCTTGGCCATGGCACTGATGATTGTGGTGGGGTTTCCACCGTTGATTCTTGGCAGCGTTTTACTGGAACTTGAGCGCGCCGTTGGTATGCCATTTTTCCAGATTGCGGGAGGCGGCGACCCCATCCTGTGGCAGCATCTGTTTTGGCTGTTTGGTCACCCTGAGGTGTACATCATCTTTCTACCTGCCGCGGGCATTGTTTCGACGCTAATACCGGTTTTTGCCGGGCGGCCTATTGTCGGTTATGGGTGGGTGGTAGCTGCCATCGCTATTATGGGCTTTATCAGTTTTGGGCTTTGGGTACACCACATGTTTACAGTGGGTATCCCACAGCTGGCTCAGGCATTTTTCTCGGCGGCTAGCATGCTGGTGGCGGTACCAACGGCGATTCAGGTGTTCGTTTGGCTGGCTACCCTGTGGCTAGGTAAACCTAAAATGAAACTGCCCATGCTTTGGGTGATGGGCTTTTTAATTATTTTCGTTTGCGGTGGTTTAACTGGGGTGATGTTGGCGCTAGTGCCATTTAACTGGCAGGTGCACGATACCCACTTTGTGGTGGCCCACATGCACTATGTATTGGTGGGTGGCATGTTCTTCCCACTCATTGCCGGGCTTTACTACTGGTTGCCGCTATTTTCCGGGCGTATGCCATCTGAAAGCCTCGGGCGTTGGGGGTTCTGGCTAACCTTTTTAGGCTTTAACGGTACGTTTCTGATTATGCATTGGACGGGCCTTTTAGGTATGCCCAGGCGTGTTTATACCTATGAGGCTGGCTCCGGGTGGGAGATTTATAACCTGCTCTCATCCGTCAGCAGCTTTGTGCTATCGGCGGGTATTGCCATGGTGTTGCTGGATATCGCGCTGCACTTCCGGTTTGGTAAACCCGCCAAACAGAACCCATGGAATGCCGATACGCTGGAATGGGCTAACTCGATGCCCCCAAGCGCTTATAACTTTGTCAGCTTACCTACTGTAGAAACACGGCATCCGTTGTGGAATGACCCGAATTTGCCACATACCATGGCGAAGGGTATGCACGGCTTAGCGGTGGCTTCCCACGGCCGGCGTGAAATGTGGGGTAGCGACCCGATTACAGGCAAAGTGCGCGAAATCATTCACCTGCCTGGTAACTCCTGGTGGCCGCTGTTGGCTGCAGCAGCGCTGGCAGTGGTGTGCATTAGTTTATTAACCCGTGTCTATGCGCTAGCGGGCATCTTTGTAGTGATTGCTGGCGTGTTTCTACTGCGCTGGTCGTGGGAGAACGGCGCACACCCGAATGCAGCCCCTGATGCAGGGGTAAAACCAGGCGATCCGCCGCTTCATTCACGCACGATGGATGGCCCTGGGCTTTGGGCAATGGCGGTGTTTTTAATTGCCAACGGTTCGTTCTTTCTTTCCTATCTGTTTGGCTGGTTTTATCTATGGACTGTTTCGCCTGAGTGGCAAATGCCAGATACACCGCCGCTGTCTCTGCTGATAATGGGCATGGCTGGCGGGGTGGGTATAGCAGGG
>NZ_JABUZF010000238.1:56550-56699 GCF_014897885.1 Halomonas sp. 3D7M
GGGCGCTGTGGCGAGCCGATCTTTCACCGACCCAAACCACCCACGATGCGGTGATGCTGGTGGGGCTTGTTTACGCGCTTTTTCATGGTGGCCTAGCGGTTATCTTAACGGTGTTGCAAGGCATGCGCGTTGGTTATGGCTACGTGGGT
>NZ_JABUZF010000238.1:56795-62275 GCF_014897885.1 Halomonas sp. 3D7M
TAGTCGGGGCGTTGGCGATACTGCCTCGGGTGATAGGAGGATAATGGTGATGGTACTACTACATTTTACTCATCCCATCCACTTAATTATCGGACTAACGCTATGGAGCCTATGGTTTGTGGCGGTTTATAGCGGCCTTTCAGTAGCCTGTGCGGTGGCGCCACCATCGCCAGAAGCGGGAGCGCTTACAGGTCTTAATGCCGCGCTAGGTGGTGTTAGTCTCATTACTGCCGTAGGGCTTGCGGCGCTTGCCTGGGGGAGTTGCCAAGTGGCGAAGCAGCATCAAGGTCGCCAGCGCTTTCATGCCACTGTCTCGGCATGGCTATATTTGTTTTCCGCTTTCGGTGTGGTGTTTGCGGGTATGCCGATTATCAGTGTGCCGCCTTGCCTATAAGTCATAACGCCCACGTTAGCTCGATGCCAGAAGACGATAAAACATCTAGCCATGACACACCCCTCTATACCCTGCATGGTATGTGGTGTACCAGCTGTGCTCTGGCAGTAGAGGGGGCGCTAGCACGTCTGCCTGGGGTCATCGACGTTAGCGTCCACTACCCCACGGCAACCGTGTGGGTGAAAGGTGCGCGAGAGGCTGTCGATCTGACGGAGCTTGCGCCGGTAGTCAAACGGCTGGGTTATCGGCTAACTGAATTAGAAGCCGTCGATGATGCCCATGATCGTCTTGAGCAGGAGAGCCGCTACCTTACCTTGCGGTTGTTAGTAGGCGCCGTATTCGGTATGTGGACCATGTTGGCATCACTGCTTATTTATGTGGGAGCGCTACCGAGCGCATCGATAGAGCAAGTGGTGGCGTGGATATCGGGTGCCTTTGCGCTACCCATAGTGGTGTATTCGGGCTTGCCGTTTTACCGAGCAGGCTGGCGCACGTTACTTGCCAAACGCCCAGGGATGGATGTGCTGGTTAGCCTTGGCGCGATCGGTGCAGTGAGTGTGTCGATTGGGTTGTTGTGGCGCGGCTCGTCGGAGGTGTATTTCGATACGGCGGTTATGCTGATTGTGTTGTTGCTCGTTGGGCGACTGGTAGAAACGCTGTGCCGCCACCGTGGGCTGAAAGCGCTGGATGCACTGGCATTGCCAGATGCGGCTATAAGCGCTTGGCAAAAGGGGGCCTGGGTCTTACTTCCTATTAATGATGTGGCCGCGGGTACGCGCGTTAAGCTAGCGCCGGGGGAGTTAGTGACGCTAGATGGCATTCTTGATGCTCCCGGTTGGATTGATACCGCCTCACTGACCGGTGAAAGCTTGCCACGTCACTTCAATGCAGGGCAGAGAGTGTATGCCGGCTGTCGCTACCTAGGCACGACACCACTGATAATGCAGGTCACTGCAGGGGTTGGTAAACGCCGATTGGATCGACTGCGTCATGAAATGCGCCGCTATCAGGCCCAAAAAGGGCAACTGCAGAAACTAGCCGACCGTTTTGCCGCCTGGTTAAGTCCTTTGGCACTTGTGCTCTCGCTAGTGACGCTGCTTGGTGCGCTACTCGTTGGATTGGGCTGGGAGGATGCATTGGTGCGTGCTCTCTCAGTGCTCGTGGTGGCATGCCCCTGTGCCGTTGGGCTGGCGGTGCCTTTGGCTAGTCTTGCCGGTAGCGGTCAGGCTATGCAACAAGGTATTGCGCTGCGTGACCCCGCCGCGCTAGAAATCTTGGCGCGTATTCGTTCAGTGGCGCTTGATAAAACCGGAACCTTAACGACAGGATGCCATGCGGTACTGCACTGGCAATCGCGGGCTGGCATTGATGAACACACGTTGCAGCACAAGCTAACTAATGCCGTTGCCGGGAGCGAACATCCGTTAGCGCAAGCATTGGCGCGCTGGTCTGGTGGCCAAGATGAACAAAGCTCTCAGCCTTGCATAGAAGATGTTGATGAATTCCCCGGGGAAGGACGCCGTGTTCGCCTTGTAAACGGTGAATGTCTGATGATAGGCAGCGCCGGTTGGCTGACACGACAGCAGGTTGATGTTCCTTCCCAAGCGGAAGAGGCCACGCTAGCTTTTGCTTCCCAGGTAATACTGGCGGATGAGTCAGGCTGGCTGGCGACGTTCTACCTAACCGATCAACCCGTAGACGATGCAGAGCTAAGCGTGAAGCGCCTGCTAGGGTCAGGTTATCTGGTTGCAATGATCAGTGGTGATCGTCAGGGCGCGGTTAGTTGGGTAGGTGAGCGTGTTGGTCTGGTGCGCGAAGCTTGCTATGCCCAGCGCTCTCCGGAAGCCAAGGCACGGCTATTACGCGGGTTACCATCGCCAACACTGTTTGTGGGAGATGGCGTAAACGATACGCTAAGCTTGGCGGCAGCAGACGCTGGCATTGCCCCACTGAGTGCCAGCGAAGCTGCCCGCGAGGGAGCATCCGCCCAGCTCATGACGCCAGGGATTGGTGGGGTAGTGAAATTGCTTAGCATTGCCAAGCGTACGCGGCGCGTTATGGAGCAAAATCTTTTCTTCTCGGCACTCTATAACACCCTGGCACTTGGCGTGGTCGTTGTCATGGCCATACCACCGTTGATCGCAGTACTCGCCATGGCAATAAGCTCGCTCAGCGTGACGCTTAACGCCGCACGATTAGCATGGTCAGAGCAGGAACAATGAGTCAGTGTTTAAGCGTAACCAAGAGACTGCTTTAGCCGTTCCGCATGAGCAGCAACCCAGCGAGGATCTATCGCCCCCCAGTCACGTATCTGGTAGTGGCCAATATTATGGCGCTCACCTTCGCCTTTCTCGAATACGCACTCGATATCCAGCTCCGCAAGTGAGGTGATAGTATCCTGCGCGGTACGACGAGGCATACCGGTGGCCTCAATTAATGCGGGCACGCTCGCGATACCTTGCTCAATTAAGTACGCTACATATAGACGGCGGTAAAAACTCGACTTGGTTTTGCTTAAAGCGGTGGTCATGCAATCTCCTGTTGAAGCGCAAAATAGCGGTAAAACGATGAAGCCAGCATAGCGGCGGGGTGGCGATGGTAATGGCAAATGATAGCTCGGTGCATAGTCAGGAAATAACGTTTTCGAACGAGCTTATTAACCAAGCGCTCGCAGGTGCCATCAGTACGTTGCGCACTATCCACTTTACCTCACATTTTACCAAGCTTCTGCGTACATTAGTTACCTTCGACTGTACTGTTATAGTGGGCTACCGACCCGCTAAACACCCTATTTATCTGTTCGACTCCCTACCGGAGCAGCGCGAACTACTGTTCCAGCGTTATTTGATGGATGCCTATCAGGAAGACCCATTTTTGCTACTGCTTGCCCAGCAACAAGAGCAAGGCGTTTTTAGCATCGAAGACACCTCTCTATTTAAGCGCGTTAGCGATACTTATCAGCAAGGTTTTAATCAGCAAACGGGCTGGCAGGATGAGGTATGCATTATCTTGCAACTGGGTGGTGAGGATTGGTTGGTGATATACCTGGGGAAATTAAGCGGTCCGGAAACTCAGCACACTGGCTTTACATGTGCCGATCGCGCTCGGCTAACCGGTTACCTGGGTGTGCTCTCCGCACTTTGCAAGCAGCATTGGCAAGTACCATTTCATCTTGCTAGCACGACAGTAAATAGTGACATAGCGGCAACGCTGCGCCAATCCGTCGAAAGCTTTGGGAAAGCACTACTAACTCCAAGAGAGCAGCAGGTTGCTGCATTGATGGTACAGGGGATGGATAGCCAGGAGATTGCTGAATACTTAGCGATAGGCCTCGGTACGGTTAAGAATCACCGCAAACGCATTTATGCCCAGTTGGGCGTTACCTCACTGAGTGAGCTATTCGGCCTGTTTCTCAATCATATCGTGGCGGCGTCAGCTAGGCCTGACTACCGCTGACCAATGCCTTTATCTCTATTATCGCTATTTGTCCCTATAGGGATATCGTACTTTATCTAGGTGCCCCTTAGCCTAATGCTATTAATTAATTGCAAAGGGGCAGCATCATGGACGCTACGGCATTATTGCAGGATCTGAAGCAACGTGGGCTGGTTGCGCAGTCGACGCATGAGCGGCAGGCGCTCAACGAGCTGCTCAGCACCCCGCAAACCATCTATTGTGGCTTCGACCCGACGGCGGGCAGCCTACACATTGGGCATCTAGTGCCACTATTGATGCTTAAGCGCTTTCAGGATGCCGGGCACCAGGGCATTGCCTTGGTTGGCGGCGCGACAGGCATGATTGGCGACCCTAGTTTCAAAGCCACCGAGCGATCGCTAAACTCTCCTGACACCGTTAAAGGCTGGGTGAAGTCGCTAGAAGAGCAGATCTACTGGCTGATGGCTGCGCATTTAGAGGCGCCGTTTAAGGTAGTCAACAACGCAGAATGGATGAGCGGAATCAATGTGATCGAGTTCTTCCGTGATGTGGGCAAGCACTTTTCCATGAATGCCATGATTAATCGGGAATCGGTCAAACAGCGGCTAGAGCGCCCCGACCAGGGAATGTCGTTCACCGAGTTTAGCTACGCACTACTGCAATCCTACGATTTTGCCTATTTAAACCGCACGCTGGGCTGCAGTTTGCAGATTGGCGGTAACGATCAGTGGGGCAATATTGTCAGCGGTATCGATTTAACCCGCCGTCTCAATGGTGGGCAGGTCATGGGGATGACGCTGCCGCTTATTACCAAGTCAGACGGTACCAAGTTCGGCAAAACCGAAAGTGGCACTGTATGGCTCGATCCAGCGCAAACGTCGCCCTATAACTTCTACCAGTTTTGGCTAAACACTGATGACAGCGACGTCTACCGTTTTTTACGCTACTACACCTTTATTAGCTGCGATGAGATTGACAAGATTGAAGCCAATGATCGAGCCGTGGCAGGTAAGCCCCAGGCACAAATGATACTGGCGGAAGCGGTCACTCGTTTCGTTCATGGTAATGAAGGGCTAAAAACCGCACAGCGCATTTCTCAAGTGCTCTTCAGCGGCAACGTAGCCACGCTAACGCAGCATGAACTTGAGCAACTAGCACTAGATGGTTTGCCATGTATCCAGATATCGCCAGAAGAGCCGTTAGATAGCGTACTCGTCAAAGGAGGTTTAGTTGGCTCTAAACGCCAAGCTCGTGAGCTGATTGAGCAGGGGGCAGTGCGCCTGAACGGCGAACGGGCTGTACAAACCCGCTTGGAGGAAAGCTTCGCGTTATTTGATACCTATTGGGTCGTACAAAAAGGCAAAAAGCACTTCTGCCTGTTTAAGCGCGCGTGCTAATAGAATAAATCCCCTTGCGCCCGTGGTGGTCGAAAGTCGCGGGTATTCAGGCCCTGTTCGGTGCGTGGCTGCATGTTCCACTGGCGGCTGGCGCGATTAAAGCGCTGGGCGATCAAGTCAGCAAAGACACCTTCACCACGGAAGCGTTTACCAAATTGTGCATCGTAGTTTTTGCCGCTTCGGCATTGGCGAATCAAGCTCATTACCTTAGCCGCTCGCTCGGGGTAGTGTGATCTTACCCAGCAACAGTGGAC
>NZ_JABUZF010000247.1:0-5405 GCF_014897885.1 Halomonas sp. 3D7M
GCGCGTTGAAGTGCCCATGTCGGAGGCACGTTTAAACGAACAAAGCCCAACCAATTGGTCACTCGAACAGGCACAACTCCCAGAATCCTCACAGCAGCCAGGTCAGGCAGAGAGCATCGGCCTTGACGGTGCTGTCGCCATTTTCAATGAACTGGGATTACATAATGGCTATGCTGTCAGCCTGCCGACTACGGCAACCGGTGTGTACACCGGCTCGGTCTATCCCAATGACCTTAGCCAACAGCGCGTGGTGCACCTTGATCAGTACACTGGCGAGCGCTTGATCGACATGAGCTATGCCGACTATGGACCCTTGGGCCGCTGGTTGGAATTTGGTATTAACGTGCATATGGGTCAGCAGTTTGGATTATTCAATCAACTCTTGTTCTTGACGGTCTGCCTCGCCATTATTCTGCTGGCAGTGTCAGCGGCGGTGATGTGGTGGAAACGACGCCCCTCGGGCGCGATGGGAGTCCCACCACTACCGAGCGATAAACGGGTGTTTCGTGGCCTGACTGTCATGCTGGTGATCGGGGGAGTTATTTTTCCGCTCGTCGGCGCTTCCTTGATCTTTATGCTTATCGTTGACTGGTTTGTCGTTCAACGCTTACAGGAACGGCGTTTAGCTAGTCAAACTGCCTAAGCCTTGCTCAACAAATCGTTCCTTATCATCAATTCTATGCGCTAATTAATGAGGAGCTGGGAAAATGGTGCTTTTCCACCAATGCACCATTTTCCCATGCGCCTGATGTTTATTCCCGCCATCATCCAAGCTCACCTCTCAGCTCATTTCAACGCCGTTTATCCGCTTGACATTGGGTTAATTGCGCCACAAACTTAGCCAAGGCTATACTTTTTTCCCAAAAGAAATAAACTTGCACGAAGCAACGCTGCTTTAATCATCCTCTATCCCATGTAGAGTCTGGAGCTAAATAATGGCAACAAAGCATGCAGTGATCCTATTAACAACGCTGCCTTTAAGTGCGCTGGCAACTGCCGATACCCCCCCCNNNNACCTGCCGATACCCCCCCCTTAAACGTGGTGGCAACGATTGGTATGATCGCCGATGTGGCGCAGGAAGTAGGCGGCGAATGCGTTAATGTGGAAGCCATGATGGGCCCAGGCGTAGACCCTCATTTGTATCAGGCAAGCGCTAGCGATGTGGCAACGCTGCGAAACGCAGAACAGATTTTCTACTCGGGCTATTCGCTGGAAGGTCAGCTAGGCGACGTACTGGAAAGGTTCTCCGAGCGCACACCTACGCTTGCCGTCGCCCCTGCCTCGATTGACCCTGCATCATTGATTACCTCACAGGATGTGTACGGCATTGATCCTCATCTGTGGATGGACGTTTCTTTATGGGCACAAACACTGCCCACGCTCAATGCCGCGCTGAGTGAAGCACGCCCCGACTGCGCCGCGACGTTTGATGCCAATACCGAGCGCTATCAGACTCAACTGCTTGCCCTACACGAATGGGTGACAGACAGTATCGCCAGCATTCCCGATGAGCAACGCATTCTGGTCACCGCTCACGATGCCTTTGGTTACTTTGGCCGCGCCTACGATATCGACGTGGAAGGCATACAGGGCATTAGCACAGAAACGGAAACGGGTATTGCTGATATTCGCAACATGACAGATATTGTGGTGGATCGCGCGGTTCCGGCCCTTTTCATCGAGAGCACTATTAATCCGCGCACGGTTCAAGCCGTTATTGATGCCGCCCAACAGCGGGGCCAGGTTGTCGAAATTGGCGGTGAACTCTACTCCGATGCCATGGGCGACCCAGACACGGTCGATGGCACTTATATGGGCATGATCTACCGCAACACCCAGCATATCGTCGAAGCGCTTGGCGGTACCCTGGCACCGCTTCCCGAAGCAATGAACGATTGGGCTACCGAGTGGAAGCTCGCTCACTAATCATTCAATAAGGCACTGCAACAATGGCGACACCCGCAACAACCGACACGGCGCTCAGCATTCAGAACCTGACCGTCAGCTATCATAATCAGCCCGTTCTCTGGGATATTAACCTAGAGATTCCTACCGGCGTGATGGCAGGCATTGTCGGCCCTAACGGGGCGGGTAAGAGCACGCTGATCAAGAGCCTGCTGGAGCTTGTACCATCACTTTCTGGCGAGGTCATGGTGCATGGCCGCCCCTACGCCTCACAGCGCAGGCGCGTTGGCTATGTGCCGCAGCGCTCCAGCGTCGACTGGGACTTCCCGACCACCGCGCTGGATGTGGTCACCATGGGGCTTTACGGTCGCCTGGGCTGGCTCCGGCGCCCAGGGCGTAAAGAGCGTAACGAGTCACTGGAAGCCCTGGAGATGGTGGGAATGAGCGCCTACGCCGACCGCCAGATCAGTCAGCTTTCCGGCGGCCAACAGCAGCGAGTGTTTCTGGCCCGCGCACTGGTGCAACAGGCCGATGTGTACTTTCTCGATGAGCCCATGGCCGGGGTTGATGCCACCACCGAGCGAGCCATCATCGACATTCTGCGCCGTTTGCGTGATGCGGGTAAAACGCTGATTGTTGTCCACCATGACCTGCAAACCGTACGTAATTACTTCGACTGGCTGTTGCTGCTTAACGTCCGTGTGATTGCCAGCGGCAAGGCTGACGACGTGTTTAATATTGATTATCTACGTCAGGCGTATGGTGGCCAGATTGCCCTGCTGAACGATAGCGACGCCCTGATGTTCACTGCTTCGAAGGTAAAATAACCCATGCAGTGGCTTGATCTTCTTTCTGACTACACCTTTCAAAACGTGGTGATTGGTGCCTCGCTACTGGGTCTGATCAGCGGCCCACTGGGCTGCTTTGCGGTGTTACGCCGCCAGAGCTTGCTCGGTGACGCCATCTCCCACGCGGCGCTGCCCGGCGTGTGTTTAAGCTTTATCATCACCGGCAGTCGGGATATGGGCGGCGTTATCATTGGCTCACTGGCCACTGGCTCGTTAGCCGCGCTGACGATGCTGCTGCTGACCCGCAAAAGCCGCTTGAAAACCGATGCCGCTCTCGGCATTTGCCTAAGCATTTTCTTTGCCATTGGCATCGTGCTGCTGACCTATATCCAGGGTACCAATAACGCCTCCCAAGGGGGGCTAGAAGCCTTTCTGTTCGGCCAGGCCGCTGCTACGCTACGCTCGGATCTGTGGGTAATGGGCAGCATCACCCTCTTCACACTCACGCTGCTCGCCATCTTCTGGAAACAAGCCAAGCTGGTCACTTTTGATGGGCAGTACGCCCGCTCGCTCGGCATGCCCGTCAACGCCATCGAAGCCGCGCTTACCGCTATGGTGGCGCTCGCCGTGGTGGTCGGCTTGCAAATGGTTGGCGTGATATTAATGGCCGCCATGATCGTGGCGCCAGCCGCCATGATCGTGGCGCCAGCCGCTGCGGCCCGGCAGTGGAGCCGTCATCTGGGGGGGATGCTGGTTATTGCCGCTGGCATCGGTATTGTCAGTGGGGTCTCGGGGGCAACCATTAGTACCCTATCCCGTGGTCTGGCGACCGGCCCGCTGGTGATTCTCACCGCAACGGCTATTGTCATCATCTCGCTGGCGCTTGCTCCCGGCCGAGGCCTGCTGTGGGGCTTCATCAAGCATTACCGCCAAAAAGAAGCGCTGCAGAAGCAGCAGTTACTCTACACGCTTTACAAGCATCCCAGCGCCTCCCGACACTACCGCGCAACATTTGGCGCGCGCATGGTGCTGAGTAAACTTAAGCGCCAAGGCTACCTTATACGCTCCTCTGACGGCGGCGCCGGATGGGCGCTAACATCGCGGGGAGAAAAGGCAGCCAAACAGGTGGTCGCCACCTTCGAAGAGGTCGTGACATGATTGCTGAATTACTAACCAACACGGCGCTGCCCATTATTCTGGTAGGTGCCATGGTTGGCATTGCCTCCTCGGCGGTGGGTACCTTCCTTGTGCTGCGCGGCAATAGCATGCTCACTGATGCGATTAGTCACTCAATTGTATTTGGCATTGTGATTGTCTGGCTGCTGACCAAACAGCAGAGTGGGCCTGTACAGCTAATAGGCGCCGCATTAACCGGGCTATTAACCGTATTACTTACCGAGGCACTGGCCAACACCAAGCGGGTAAAGCAGGATGCCGCTATCGGTCTGGTTTTCCCCGCGCTCTTCTCCATCGGTGTGCTGTTACTCAATGTCTACGCCAACGATGTGCATATCGACACGCATACTGTGCTGCTCGGTGAAATCGGCTTTGTCTGGTTGGATACTCTCGACATCTTCGGTCTGCCCATCCCCAAGGCGCTGGTATCGATGAGCGTGATGACACTGCTCAACTACGCGTTTATCGGGCTCTTTTATAAGGAGCTGAAACTAGCCACCTTCGATCCAGCGCTGGCCAAAACGTTCGGCTTTATGCCTTCGATTCTTTTCTATGTGCTGCTAATGCTAACTAGCTCAACCGCCGTAGCGGCCTTTGATGCCGTGGGGGCAGTACTGTTTATCGCCTTTGCCATTGTGCCCGCTTCCGCCGCCTATTTGCTGACCGATCGGCTATGGATGATGTTTATCATCGGTGCGCTAATTTCGATCGCTTCAAGCATTTCTGGCTACTACCTCGCCGTGTATTTCAACGTCTCCATTGGCGGCATGATGGCGATAATGACCGGCGTTTTCCTAATCCTCGCCTTCCTCGCTGGCCCCCGCTACGGCGTGATCACCCAGACCATGAAACGCCGCCGCGCCCGCGAAACACCAGAAGCGCCAAGTTCGTTGCGCTAAAGAGATTAGAGGCGATGCCTTCCATCTCACTTGACGTCTGGGCAGGCGAGGCGTATACCATTTGATAGTTCATTGAAATATCAAATGAGAAATACCATGGATATGCACTTCACTCAATACCAGCCACCCAAAGCCTTGGCATCAGGTTTCTGGCACCAGATCGGCCTGCCTGCCAGAGGCCGCAAGCTGCATGAGCTTTTGCATCAAGGCGTTGAGTATAGGGTCTACCCCAGACTGGCTAAGGCGTCAGGTATCGAACAGAAGGCGCTGGCAGGCTACGTCGATATTCCCCCGGCCACGCTGAGCCGCCGTGCTAAGTCGGGGCGCTTTAAGATGGCGGAAAGCGACCGGCTATATCGCTTTGCCGAACTCTTCAAGGCGGCGCTAGACCTGTTTGAAGGCGACGTCGAGGGTGCCCGCACCTGGCTGCTCAAACCCAATACTGGCCTGGGCGGGCGCAGGCCCATCGAAATGAGCGCAACCTCTGCCGAGTATCAAACGGTGCTGAACCTGATTGGGCGACTGGAGCATGGGGTTGCTACGTGAATGAGGTCAACGCTTACCGCTTGATCAAGCGCAAGTATCAGGACAACGCTTTCGATGGCGAAGGCGCACGCCTTTATGGCGGGCGCTGGA
>NZ_JABUZF010000247.1:5455-18897 GCF_014897885.1 Halomonas sp. 3D7M
CAAGCGCTGAGTCGCTGGCGCTGCTTGAAATCATGGTGCATCTGGAAAGCTATCAGTTGCTCAATGCCTATGCGCTACTGCGCCTGACACTACCGACCGATAGCATTCTGGGTGTTGGAGAAGCCGATCTCCCGGATAACTGGCGGGAAGCGCCTGCGCCAGCAGAAACTGCCGAGCTTGGCGACGGCTGGTTGGACTCCGGCCACAGTTTAGCCCTGGCAATTCCTAGCGTGGTCGTGCCAAGAGAGTTCAACTACATGCTCAACCCTGGGCACCCCCTGTTTGATCAAGTCATCACGACGGCAAAGGCGCTGCCCTTCCAGCCCGACCCACGACTTTGAACCGGGTGTGGATAACTTAAACGGTCAAATGCTGTTTGATCAGTTCGTTGGAAAGCTCAGCGATCTCGCCTTTGGCCACCGGACGGCCACGATTCACGCTGGCGAAGGCCAGGAGATCATTCACTCCTGCCCCTGCGGATGATCATCCAGCATGGCGATAGCTCCAGCAATGAGCGCCTGAATACCTTGCTCCAGTTCGGCCTCCAGTTCGGCCTCTTCTACGGCATGATCTATTGCCTCAACAGGCTCCTGCCCCATCACCGAGTAAATCGTGTCCGCTACGGCAAAGCAGTGAAAGGCTACCGTCGCCAGAAGCCAACGCGCTTGTAACTGGGAAATCTCATAGACCTCGGCAATATGCGCTTGGTGCTCATGGATTTTTTCAATCATCGGCTGGGTCGCCGCCAGACGACGGATCACGTAGGGCGTCAGCCCTGGGTGTACTTTGACAAACTCAGCTATCGACATAGCAAAAGTGAACAGATACGCCTGCAGCTCTTCGGGCTCATCTCGACGAGCACGCGGAATTCTCCAGCGCCGAAAGATCTCTTCGGCTACCACCACCTTCAGCGCTTTAAGATTAGCGACGTGCTTGTAAAGCGCCATATGGCTAACGCCCAACGCGGCGGCTACTCCCACAAAGGTGATATTGGGTAGGCCAATCTCGACACCCGCATTCGCAATACGCTCACGCGTAATGGTGGGTGGCCGCCCGCGTACTTTAGATGCTGGTCGCGCTGCCATAACACACTCCTTTTAATAGCGTCCTTTATCAAGCCATGCCCCTTCCGCTAGGGTCAATTAGTTTATCAGCATGCAACTATTTTAATTAGTTTATAGACGCTAAACTAATTTTCAATTAATCTCACAAACGCGATTAATTCGCGTTTATATCCAGTGGCAATTCCGGTTCTTTCGACTTGATAGCTCTGAGAGTAATCACTTAAACGCCCCATGACCGAGTAGCAACGATTCATGAACACGCAAACCACGCCGACTGGCCAAGGTCCCATCAGCCGAATACTGGCCCCCATCCGCACACGGCTCTTAATAGCCGCCACCCTGGCGGGCATCGGCACAATCTTCACGATGATACCGCTAGCCGGCATGGCGCACATCGCGCAGATCCTCGCCACCGCTTCAGACCAAGCCTGGGAGTTATCTGCGAGCAGCAAACGCGACATCGCGTGGGTGGTAACAGCCAGTATCGTCAGCGTCTTCATCGGCATGGGAAGCATGTTCCTCGGCGAGCTGATCGCGCATCTGGCGGATAACCGTCTGACACATCATCTACGTCAGGCCGTGCTCAGCCGCTTGGCCCAGGCACCGCTTGGCTGGTTTACCGGCCAAACCTCCGGGCAGGTCAAGCAAGCGATGCAGGATGACATTGCGACGCTGCACAGCCTAACCGCGCACTTCTATACCGCCGTCGGGCGCGCGCTTGGGGCTCTGTCGATCTCAGTGATTTATCTGCTTGCGATGGATTGGCGAATCGCGGTGATAACCCTGTTGCCCCTGCCCGGCTTCTTTCTGTTTCTGCATCGGCTCATGCAATCCAGCAAAGCCAACATGGGAGAATTCGTGATACGGCTTGAGCACATGAACAGTGCCATCAATGAGTTCATTAGCGGCATCCCCGACGTGAAAGCGTTCGGCACCACCGGACAGGCCTATCGCGGTTATCAGGACGCAGTGAATAGCTTTGCCGATGCATTTGATCGCTTTACCCGCCCGTTGGTCGCCTCCATGGCTCATGTTCATGCGATGGTAACGCCGGTGACGATATTGGGACTGACTCTGCTGTGCGGAACAATTTCTGTCGTCAACGGCTGGACGACTCCCGTCGACTTGGTGCCGTTCATTCTGGTGGCGCCAGGGATCTGTGCTCCTTTGCTGCTTCTGCATACCCTGCTGCACGACCTGGGCAGTGCAACCGGCGCTGCGCAACGCGTCATGGCGCTACTTGAAACGCCTATCTTGCAAGCGCCTCTCTCTGACCAGCAGCCACTGCCAGCAAACAACGAAATTCGTTTCGACAACGTGAGTTACGCCTATGATAACGGACATCGTGGGCTCTCGAATCTCGACGTCACCTTTGCCGCAGGAAGTGTCACTGCGATTGTCGGGCCATCTGGAGCGGGCAAGTCGACTTTGGCACGACTGCTATTGCGCTTCTTTGATCCCACCCAGGGGCGCATCACCTTAGGCGGTGTGGATCTGCGCCAGCTCTCAACGGCGACACTTTACCAATATATCGGTTTTGTCCTGCAGGACGTCCGCCTTATCCATGCCAGCATCCGCGACAACATTGCCTTGGGCCGTCCTTCCGCCAGCCAGCAAGAGATTGAGGACGCGGCTCGCGCGGCGAATATTCACGAGCGCATCCTCGCATTACCCGGTGGCTATGACGCTGTCGTTGACGACGCCACCCAACTGTCTGGTGGTGAACAGCAGCGTGTGAGCATTGCCCGCGCCATTTTGCTTGATCCTCCTCTACTGGTGCTGGATGAGGCAACGGCGGCAGTCGACGCGAGTAGCGAACTGGTCATTCAGGAAGCGCTAGCTCGGCTAACCCGCGGACGCACGCTGATCGTCATCTCCCATCGACTCGATACGATCCGATACGCCGATCAGATCCTGGTACTCGATGACGGCATGATCGTCGAGCAGGGCAACCACGATCACCTTCTCACTCAACATGGCCTATATGCCCGCCTTTGGGCCTTGAGCAACGCCACCTCAACGCTGGAATCA
This sequence comes from Halomonas sp. 3D7M, assembly GCF_014897885.1. NCBI lineage: Bacteria > Pseudomonadati > Pseudomonadota > Gammaproteobacteria > Oceanospirillales > Halomonadaceae > Halomonas > Halomonas sp. 3D7M. The sequence goes on from NZ_JABUZF010000247.1 coordinate 8,551, forward strand.
GAGGTATCAACGTGCTGAAAATACTGACTCATCTGCTCGGCGAGAACGTCGTGCTCTTACGTCGTTATCTCGGGCTAGCTATTGGCTATGGTTTGCTTAGCGGCCTCACAATCCTGACATTTATCCCCATCATCACCTATTTGATGTCCGGAGATTCGTCCAACGCCAGTGTATGGTTGGCCATACTGCTGCTGGGTATTCTCGCGTGCTGGTTAGTGCGATCACATGTAGAGAAGGCGGGCGTTCGTGTGGGCGTCGCCGTCCTACAGTCTGGGCGTCACCGTCTAGGCAGCCATGTAGCTCGCCTGCCCGTTGGCTGGTTTACCAGCACCAATACTGCGCGTCTTAACCATGTAGTGACTCAAGGTATAATGGCGGTAGCCCAGCTTCCCGCCCACGTTTTCACACCGGTGATCACCGGCCTGGTCGTGCCACTGGTCATCCTAATCGCTCTGTTAGCGCTGCACACGCCGCTCGGTATCGCAGCACTGATAGCATTAGCGCCACTGGTGAGCGTGTTATGGCTCACTTCCAAGCTCACCCGTCACGCCGACCGGGCCTTCCAGCAGAACTTCTCCGAAACCAGCCAGCGGGTAGTCGAATTCGCCAATGCGCAGGCGGTATTACGCGCCTTCAGCGGCGAAGGCCAGAGTACGCGCTTTCTGGAGAACGCACTGGAGAAGCAGCACCATTCCGGCACAAGGCTAGCCTGCCTTTCGGCTTTATCGGCGCTACTCAATACATGGGCAGTGCAGGCGGTATTTGCTGCCCTGCTGATCACCATCATGGTGTGGATCAATACGCTGCTGGGTGAGCCGCTGAAGGCACCTGACGTCACCAGTGTTATTGTGGCGCTGTTGCTGATCAGCCGGTTTATCGAGCCGTTGCTTGATGTGGCCCAGCATAGCGACGTTCTACGCAGCGCCAAAGGGCAGTTGGAGACAATAAAAACTGTTTTCGACGCATCGCCCTTACCCGAGACAACCACGCCTCAGCCGCCGCGTGATACCTCTATCGAACTTCACGCAGTACATTTTCGCTATGCCGCAGATGCGCCCAATGTGCTCAACGGAGTGAGTCTGTCGGTCAAGCCCGGCAGCATGACGGCATTGATCGGCGAATCGGGCTCGGGCAAGACCACTATCGCACGCCTTGTGGCACGTTTTTTCGATGTCGACCAGGGCCGCGTTTTCATTGGCGGTGTCGACGTGCGCGACATGTCCAGTGCTCAGTTGGCAGGCTATGTTAGCCAGATCCTCCAGGAGAGCCATCTGTTTGCTGGCAGCATAGCCGACAACATACGCTTTGGCCGCCCCGAAGCCAGCGATGCCGAGCTAATGGAAGCGGCAAATCTTGCGGGCGTCACAGAGATACTCGAACGCTTACCCCAGGGGCTAAACACGCCGGTGGGCGAAGCAGGTGTCCGCCTTTCCGGTGGAGAACGTCAGCGCATCGCGATCGCTCGAGCACTGATCAAAGATGCTCCCATCTTGCTGGTAGACGAAGCGACGGCCGCACTGGATCCACAGCACCAGGCCATCATTACTCAGACACTGGCACGGCTGCGTGGTCAACGTACGCTATTAGTGATCGCTCATCAGCTATCTACCGTGGCCATGGCCGACCAGATCATCGTACTGGATAACGGTCGCGTCGTGGAGCAGGGTACACCCGCTGAACTACTCGTCCACAAAGGGCATTACGCCACCTTTCTTGGCCAGCGCCAGGCCGCTAAAACATGGCGCATTACACCGAATGCAGAAGGGAGAGAAGACACCTGATGCGTGGGTATCTGCCTTGTCTGTTTGTATTGCTTTGCGGAGTATCGTTACTGATAGGCGCGCAGCAGTTGAGCTGGCACCAACTAATCACTCTGTCGGATGATGCCTGGTTGACGCTCACAGCCAGCCGACTGCCGCGTCTCATCACCGTTATTTTGACTGGTGTAGGTCTGTCGATTTGCGGCGTGATTCTGCAGCACATCGTGCGTAACAAGTTCGTGGAGCCAGCCACCTCGGGCGGGCTTGATGCAGCTAAACTGGGCATTCTCGTATCGCTAACCCTAATGCCTGCAGCTGGCGCTGGATTACGAATGCTTGCCGCGCTGCTCTTTTGCTTCGCTGCAAATGTCGTATTTATCACTATCGTTCGCCGCATCAAGTTCACCAACAGCGTGCTGATTCCCGTCATCGGTTTGATGTACGGCGGCATGCTAAGCGCCCTTACCGAGTTCTACGCCTACCGCCATAACATCTTGCAAAGCATGCAGGGCTGGTTACTGGGCGACTTTTCAAAGATCGTGCAAGGCCATTACGAAATCATCTACCTCATTCTGCCGGTCGTGATGCTTACCTACCTCTACGCCCATCGCTTCACGGTACTGGGCATGGGTGAGGCGGCGGCGGTGAGCCTAGGCATGAATTATCTTGCCATCGCCATACTAGGATTGATGCTGGTGGCCATCACGGTCTCGGTCACGGTCATCGCTGTGGGCGCCATTCCCTTTGTCGGCTTAGTGATTCCCAATTTGGTGGCGCTCTACTACGGCGATAACCTGACTCGCACACTGCCAGTAGTAGCACTGTCGGGGGCAACCTTGCTGCTGGCCTGCGACATTGTGAGTCGGCTGCTGATTTACCCCTTTGAAGTGCCCATCGGCTTAACAACGGCTTGCGTCGGGGGAGTGCTGTTTCTGATCTTGATTATCGGGAGAGCACAACGATGACAGCCAAGACTCTCCACACCGTTTGGGCAGCCGTGATCGTTCTAGCGCTCGCTTTTATCTTCGTGCGCTCAGGACTCGACTTCGACTATGTCATTCCGAAACGACTGGAACGCTTGGCCACTATGGTGATCGGCGGCATCTGCGTCGCTTGGTCGTCCATTGCGTTTCAAAGTCTTACCGGCAACCGGATATTAACGCCCGCCATCATGGGCTACGAGTCCATCTATCTGCTGTTTCAGGCTCTGTTGATGCTGATGCTGGGCACCCGCAGTCTGGTGGTACTCGGCGAGCACGGCAACGTCATACTCTCTATGCTGCTGATGCTTGGCTACTCCTGGGTGCTGCATCGCTGGCTGTTTCGCGATGGTAGAGACAACGTCTATTTCCTGCTGCTAGTCGGACTGGTGCTGACAATGGTCATTACCACCCTTACGCAGTTCATTCAGCTCAAGATGAGCCCGGGCGAATTTTCCATTCTGCTGGGGTACAGCCAAGCCACTTTCGGCAAAGCCAGCGCTGCACAACTGCTCTACGCTACCCCCATCGTGGTCACGATCTGTCTGGTGGGCTACAAGGCCCTTCCGGTGCTCGACGTGCTGTTGCTAGGCCGGGAGCAGGCCATCTCGCTCGGCATCGACTATCGACGTCGCGTACAACGCCAGCTTTTCTTGATTGCCGCGCTGGTAGCCATCTCGACTAGCCTGCTTGGCCCCACGGCATTCATGGGCATTTTCGTGGCCAATACTGCCTACGCGCTGGCAGGCACCTACCGGCATCGAGTCACACTGCCTTTAGGATGCGCCATCGCCATCGCCACTTTCCTCCTCGCCCAACTGCTGGTCGAACATCTCTTTAACTACAAAACCACCGTCAGCATTCTCGTCAACCTCGTATGTGGGGCTTACTTCCTGTCGCTGATGGTGCGGACGCGGGGCACGGCATGATTACGGTTCAAGACCTTCATAAAACCTATGCTAGCCGCACAGTGCTATCGGCTATCAATCTCCGCTTCCCGACGGGTCAATTGACGTCACTGGTGGGCCCAAACGGGGCAGGCAAAACGACCCTGCTGATGATGATCGCAAGACTGCTAAAGCCTTCTCAAGGAGTCATTCGGCTTGACGGCTCCCCGGTAGAGAACATTCGCATCGGCGAGTATGCCAAACGGGTGGCCACGCTGAGACAAACGCCTGAATTCAACTTGCGCCTGACCGTCGAGGAGTTGGTCGCCTTTGGTCGCTTTCCTTACACCCACGGCACACTCACTCAGCACGATCATCAAGTGATCGATGATGCCCTGTCGTTTCTATCGCTGACGGCTCTACGCGGAGCTTATCTGAATGAGCTCAGCGGCGGCCAGCGTCAGATGGCGTTCCTGGCCATGACCATTGCACAGCAAACCGATTACCTGCTGCTCGACGAGCCTCTGAACAACCTCGATATCAAGCATGCCGTTCAGATCATGCAGGCCCTTCGCCGACTCTGCGACGAATATGGACGAACGGTCATTCTGGTCGTCCATGACATCAACTTTGCCGCCAACTACTCCGATTACATTGTCGCCATGAAGGGTGGGGCAGTGCATTGCGATGGCAACGTCACCGACGTCATCACCGAGCAGCGCTTGAGTGAGCTTTATGGACTGAACTTCGACGTCGCCCGTGACGAGCGCGGCTATCTATGCAATTACTTCAAGCCCTCAGGAAACCTGGTATGACGCGATATCTCAACAGTAGCCGCCTGGCACACCTTCTCCTTCTCGCTACGATGGCATTGATGCAAGGGTGCGATCAGGCCAACGACATGCCCACACAGGAGGCCATGACACCGCTAACGATTCAGCACGCGCTGGGAAGCACTGTGATCGACCACCGCCCACATCGAGTCGCAGCGCTCGACATGAATGAAGTCGACTTTTTGGATCAGTTGGACGTTCCAGTGGTGGGCATGCCGAAGGACTTTATTCCCCATTTTCTCAAGGAGTATCGACACAATCCGGCGGTTGAAGATCTGGGCTCTATCGTGCGCCCCAACCTTGAGCGGGTGCATCGAGCCAACCCTGATCTAATTCTCATGACATCGTTACAGGCCAACCATTATCACGAATTAACTCAAATCGCGCCGACGCTCCACTTCGACGTGGATTACCGTAACAGCCAGAGCAACCACATTGACGTTATCAAAGACCATCTCATCGATCTTGGGGAGATCTTTGGCAAGGAGGCGCTGGCCCGTCAACGCACGGCCGAGCTGGACAATACAGTCGAGAAAGTTAGGCGTGTTACTCAGGGCCGACCAGAGAGAGCACTTATCCTGCTGCATAACAATGGCGCTTTCAACTCCTTCGGAGTGCAGTCGCGCTACGGTTTCATCTTCACCGAGCTAGGCGTTGAACCTGCGGCTCCCGGCATCGATACCAGCATGCACGGCCAGCCTGTCTCCAGTGAATTCATTCAACAGGCCGACCCCGACATCATTTATGTCGTGGATCGTACTGCCGTAATGGAGCACCGGCCCGCCATGGATGCCAGTAGCATGGCAAATCCCCTGATACGCCAAACCAGCGCTTGGCGAAATAACCGGGTGATCTATGTCGACCCCGAAGCTTGGTATGTCACCGCCGCCAGCGTGAGCGCCCTAGAGATCATCGCGGATGACATTATCGATGGGTATCGCGACTAGCGACTTAACCAACCAAAGTACTTCAAAAAAGATTTAGCCGACTGCTGTATCGAGCGTTCCAACGACGGCTCGACTGGAGCGGCGTAGCTCCGCCTGTCTGATATAAAAGGAGACCGACATGGCCTTACTTCACCACCCTAAAGCACAACTGGAATGGGCGAGAACACCACTGCGTCTCGCTGCCTGTTTAAGCCCTCCACTGCTCGTCAGGAGCACATTTCCGTTAGCCCTGAGTGCGAGCGCTCTTATGCTGCTTTCTTCACAGGCACTTGCACAGACTGCCGAGGCCACCGAGCAGAGCGAGACGCGTAATGCCGTGGCCTTGGCGCCGGTCACCGTACACGGTGAAGCAACGTCAGTAAACGATACGTACGCAGGTGGCCAGGTGACCTATAGCAATCGAGCCGGTTTTCTGGGCAACAGGGACTTTATGGAAACGCCGTTCAATGCCATCAGCTATACGGATCGCTTTATCCAGGATCAACAAGCCCAAAATATTGCCGATGTCATTGCGGCTACCGATCCGAGCGTATTCAGCAACGGCGTCACCAGTGCCTGGAGCGAGAATTACTCGATCCGCGGATTCAATTCCAGCACCACTGATACGACATTTGATAGCCTTGCCGGGATGGCTCCCTACTACCGCACGTCCCCCGAGATGTTCGAGCGTATTGAAGTGCTCAAAGGGCCTTCGGCGCTACTCAACGGGATGCCACCAGGTGGTTCCGTTGGTGGTGCCATTAATCTGGTTCCTAAGCGAGCTGGCGATGAGCCGCTGACGCGCTTCACCACCACGTACATGTCCGACGCGCAGTTTGGCGGACACCTTGATGTTGGCCGACGTGTGGGAGACAACCAGCAGTTTGGCATTCGCTTTAACGGTGTATACCGCGACGGCGAGGGTGCTGTGAATAACCAGAAGCCAAGCGTTCAAATGGGGGCTCTGGGACTGGACTGGCGCGGTGAGCGAGCACGCCTATCAGCTGACTTGTACAGTGCGGACGACCACATCGATGGGCCAACACGAGGGGTCAACCTGACGCCAGGCCTGGCAGTACCGACACCTCCCGACTCCGATACACTGATCAACCCTGACTGGGCCTTTGCCAACACGCGCGACAAGGGAGCCATCGTGCGTGGCGAATTCGACTTTACCGATGAAATCATGGGGTACGCATCAGTGGGTCGAAGCGAAACGAACTACACCTACAATGGCGCCATGTCATCCTTGGTGCTTGATGATCAAGGTAACTATCGTACAAGCATTGGTCAGCTCGCCTTCGATGTCGAAAAAACATCAGCGGAAGTTGGGGTTCGCGGTCATTTCCAAACCGGCGCCGTCAGCCATGCCATTAGCGTCAATGCCACTCATTACGAGCATGAGCAACATGACTACGGGCGCAGAACCGTTCCCGGTGCAGACTGGGTCACTAATCTATACGATCCGCAGTGGGGCGCCGCTGCCGAATTTATCACCCCACATATCATGCATACAGAGCTACGCTTGAACAGCTATGGTCTGGCGGACACGATTTCATTTGCCGATGATCGCCTACAACTGACCCTCGGCGCCCGACGCCAAGAGGTAGTGAGCGACGCCTACAGCGTGACGAGCGGCGCACGCATCTCCCGCTATGATGAAAGCGCGGTCACCCCCGCTGCAGCGCTACTTTTCAGAGCAACCGACCAGGTATCACTCTACGCCAACTATATCGAGGGGCTCAGTCAGGGGGCCACGGCACCTATGAGTGCTGCCAATGCTGGTGAGGTATTTGAACCTTATAAGACCAAACAAAACGAGATTGGGGTGAAGTTTGACCTAGGCGATTTCTCACACACACTTAGCCTTTATGAAATCAAGCGGCCCAGCAGTTACACCGACCTGGAAACTAATATCTTCTCGTTTGGCGGTGAGCAGCGCAACCGAGGAGCGGAGTGGAACTTCTTCGGCAGCCCGCTTAGCAACCTCCGCTTAATGGGTGGGATTGCCTATGTAGACCCTAAAGTCACCCGCGCCGCTAGCGATGAAAACCAGGGTAGTCAGGCCACTGGCGTGCCCGACCTTCAAGCCAAGCTAGGCGCTGAATGGGATCTATCCGCAGCACCAGGGCTGACACTGACCGCTAATGCCACCGCAATGTCAGAGCAGTATATTAATAGTGACAATTCCTTGTCGGTTCCTGGACACACCATTTACGACGTTGGTGCACGCTACACTACTCACCTTTCCGGCTACCCGTTGACGCTGCGCGCCACTATCGACAATGTAACCGATAAGGCGTACTGGGCCATGCCACAACTCTCAAGCCTTGCACTAGGAGCCCCCCGCACCTTTATGTTTTCGGCCTCTTTAGACTTCTAGATGGCTGAAACAAGCGATGCGCTTGTCCTGGCACCCGTTGTTTTTTCACAACTAGGCTTGTCAATATGCACACCCCACCTGCGCCAGCCAAACGGGCGTAGGTGTGGATAACTTAAACGGTCAGGTGCTGCTTGATCAGTTCGTTAGAAAGCTCGGCGATCTCGCCTTTGGCCACCGGACGGCCACGATCCATAATCACAAAGCGGTCGGCGTATTTGCGGGCAAAAGGTAGCTTCTGCTCAACCAGCAGTACCGTTAAGCCATCCTCTTTAATCAACTGGCGAATCACCTGGCCGATTTGCGCCACAATATTGGGCTGAATGCCCTCCCCGGGTTCATCCAAAATCAGCAGCTTGGGCTCTATTACCAGCGCGCGACCGATGGCGAGCTGCTGCTGTTGCCCACCGGATAAGTCACCGCCACGGCGGTGCTTCATCTCTTTTAAAACAGGGAACAGTTCATAGATACGCTCGGGGATTTTTTTCAGCCCATCACTGCGCGCTGCCAAGCCGGTGCGTAGATTCTCTTCCACGGTGAGCAGCGGAAAAATCTGCCGTCCCTGGGGGACAAAGCCAATACCCAAGCGAGAGCGCGCTTCCACCGCTTTTTTGGTCAGCTCAATGTCGCTACCCTCCCCCTGATAGCGCAGTTGGCCGCTCTTTACGGCCACTTCGCCCATAATGGCTTTCATTAAGGTGGTTTTACCCACCCCGTTGCGGCCCATCACGCAAGTGCACTGGCCTTCAGGCACGTCGAGGTCTAAATCCCACAAGGTGTGGCTTTCCCCGTAGAACTGGTTAAGTTTTTCAATCGCCAGCATTAGGCAGCCTCCTCGTCGTCCGCACCCAGATACACCTCAACCACGTTAGGGTCGCTTGAAACTTGATCCATACTGCCTTCCGCCAGCACGCTGCCTTGGTGCAATACGGTCACTTTACGGGCAATGGAGCGTACAAAGCCCATGTCATGCTCGACCACAACCACCGACTGCTTACCCGCCAGGCCCGTCAGCAGCTCAGCGGTGCGCTCCATCTCCTGTTCCGTCATCCCGGCAACGGGTTCATCTACCAGCAGTAAACGCGGGCGCTGCATTAGCAGCATGCCAATTTCCAGCCACTGCTTTTGGCCGTGGGAAAGAATCCCTGCTGGCTGGTAACGCAGCTCGGTCAGGCCAATCGTTTCAAGCACCTCATTGATACGGTCTTTAATTTCACCGCTCATGCGGGCAGTCAGCGTGGGGAAAATACGCTTGTCGGCGGCCATCGCCAACTCCAGGTTTTCAAACACGCTCAGCGCTTCAAATACCGTGGGCTTTTGGAACTTACGACCAATCCCTAAGCTGGCGATATCCGGCTCATTCATTTGCAGCAGGTTATGACGGCTACCAAACCACACGCTGCCTGCGTTGGGGCGCGTTTTGCCAGTAATGATGTCCATCATGGTGGTTTTACCGGCCCCGTTGGGGCCGATAATGCAGCGCAGTTCACCGTCATCAATAGTCAGGTTTAAGTTATTGATAGCCTTGAAGCCATCGAAGCTCACCGTGACATCTTCCATATACAGAATCGGGCCATGACGCACATCTACCGGTGATGCCTGAGGAGCCATAAAATCAAATACCCGATCCCGCGTGGTTAGCGATTGCAACAAGCTCATGCGGTAGCCTCCTTCGGCAAGGTAGCGGATTTTTTGCGGCGTTTTAGGTGGAGCAATAATCCCGCCACGCCTTTAGGTAGCAACACCGTGACCAAGACAAACATCGCGCCCAGGGCAAACAGCCATGCATCCGGCATCACACCCGTGAAGATGGTTTTGGCGTAGTTGACTAAGATCGCCCCGATAACCGCTCCATAAAGCGTGGCGCGGCCACCCAGTGCCACCCACAGCACAATTTCAATCGAGAAAATCGGTGAGAACTCACTGGGGTTGATAATCCCTACCTGAGGGACATAAAGCGCGCCAGCCAAGCCTGCCAGCATGGCGGAAACCACGAATACAAATAGCTGGAAGCGCTCGACCCGGTAGCCAATAAACCGCGTGCGGGCCTCGGCGTCCCGGGTTGCCACACATACCCGGCCTAGTTTGCTGGTAACAATCGCCCGACACAGGATGTAACCCAGCGCCAGCGCAACCCCGGTGGCAATAAACAGCCCTAAGCGGGTGTCGTTGCTGCGTAGGTTGTAGCCCAGCAGCTCACGAAAATCGGTCAGCCCGTTGTTGCCACCAAAGCCCATCTCATTGCGGAAGAATGCCAGCATCAGGGCAAAAGTCAGCGCCTGGGTAATAATCGACAGATACACCCCAGTGACCCGCGAGCGAAACGCTAAAAAGCCGAAGACCAGGGCCAATAGCCCAGGGGCTAACAGCACCATGGCAAACGCAAACCAGGCCATATCAAAACCGAGCCAGTACCAGGGCAAGCTGTCCCAGTTGAGAAACACCATAAAATCCGGCAGTACCGGGTCACCATAAGTACCGCGATCACCGATTTGGCGCATCAGGTACATGCCCATGGCGTAACCGCCAATGGCAAAAAACGCCCCGTGGCCCAGGCTCAGAATGCCCAAATAGCCCCATA
>NZ_JABUZF010000247.1:18925-25842 GCF_014897885.1 Halomonas sp. 3D7M
CACCGCCACTGCCAGCAGCGCGTAGCTTAAGTACTTACCGAACAGATTCACGGTATAAGCATTAACGTGCAGCGGGTGGCCTTGGGGCAGCGCTAAATGGAGCACCGTAACCAGCAACAGGGCGGCAAACAGCACGCCAAGAAAAATCTGCGTGGCCCGTTCGCTAAACGGGCGGGTTAGCCAAAACTGGCGTGAAGATGATTGCGTCATTAATGAGATCGTTGATGACATCGCTTAGCCCTCCGCAGCCCGGCCCTTCTGCGGGAAGAGTCCACGCGGGCGTTTTTGAATAAACAGAATGATGAACACCAGGACAATAATCTTGGCCAGCACGGCGCCCGCCCAGGGTTCCAACACCTGGTTGATAATGCCCAGGGAAAGCCCAGCCACCAGAGTGCCCCATAGATTTCCCACGCCGCCGAAAACGACGACCATAAAGGAATCAATAATGTAGTTCTGGCCCAGATTGGGGCCAACGTTGGTCAGCTGTGATAACGCAACGCCTGCCAAACCAGCGACGCCAGACCCTAATGCGAAGGTCATAATATCGACCCGCGTGGCACGGATACCCATGGAGCGTGCCATGGCGCGGTTTTGGGTCACTGCACGCACTTCAAGCCCTAGTCGCGTGCGGCGCATAATCAGCATCAGCGCGGCAAACACCACCAGTGCAAAACCGAGTACAAACATACGATTAAGAGTCAGCGACAGCGCATCGTTAATCACTAATGAACCGCTCATCCATTCGGGCGTTATGACCGTACGGTTTAGCGGTGAAATCACCGTTCTCACCAGCTGCTGTAAAATCAGGCTGATACCGAACGTCGCCAGCAACGTTTCCAGCGGACGCCCCTTCAGGAACTGAATAACGCCCCGCTCAATGGCAATGCCCACCAGCGCGGCCACCATAAAGCCCGCAGGGATCGACAGAATTAGCGCCAATCCTGGCTGGCCGGGCAACAGCTGCTGCATCATCCAGGTGGTATAAGCGCCGAGCATGATTAGCTCACCATGAGCCATATTGATAACGCCCATCACGCCAAAGGTAATGGCCAGGCCAATCGCCGCCAACACCAGTACCGAGCCAAGCGAAAGCCCGAAGTAGAGTGTTTCCAGGCCACGGTTAATTTTGAGATTCTGCTCGATGCTGCTCAGCGCTTCATTGGCGGCATCGGCAATCATGGGGTCATCGCTATTCGCCGCGCGACTAAGCGCTACTCGAACACGTGGATGCAAACTGCCTCGCAGCGTTTCAACGCCTTCAAGCTCGCCGCTTTCAACTTGGTAAATCGCCAGCGCCTGGGTCAGCCTGCGCACTACCTCAGCGTCTTCTTCGTCAGCAATCAGTTGACTGAGCGGTTCGGCCAGCTCCTCATCGACCTCGCCCAGTAAGCGGCTGGCGGAAGTACGCCGGCGCTCAACGTTTGGCGAATACAAGTCCACTACGGCAATAGCGCTGCGTAGCTGATTGCGTAGATTGTTATTAATGCCTATACGATCCAGGTCGCGGCGGGACATCTCCCCCAGCGGTTCATTGGTCAGCGCATCTGCAACTGGCCAATCGCGACCTTGATTGTCGAGCACCACCACAAAACGACCGTCGTCAGTGCGCTGCAAGCGACCGTCCAACAAGGACTGCAGCCAATCACGCGCGCGCTCATCATCGCTTTGCAAAATAGCGTTGATCGCTTCGCCTTTGGCGGAATAGGAACGCACGTCCAGCGCGTTTAGTAGCTCAAGCGCCGCTGCGTCATCAGCCTCAACGGTGGCGCTTGTTTGTGCCTGGGCGGTGACTGTGACGCTTAACAACAGCAGACACAGCAACCCTAAGGAAAAGAAACGCCTCATGGGGTTCTTCCTTTGGTTAACAAAAAGGGGGGAACTGAAGATAACGGTGCCAAGAACAAGTTTCCGCGAGGGCGCTGTGAACCCATCCATGGGCGCTACTTTCGCCATCTGACCGCCATGGATGGCGGAAATGCCGGAATAGCCAGGAGCATTTTCCGGCCATGGCGAAAGCCCCTCGCTTCAACCTGTCCTTACACCACAGCGTTAACAGCGGTCATTTCCCTGCTATATATCGCTTTACTTACTCAGCGAGAGCCGCTTCGGCTTCTTCTGCTGCGGTGCTGCCACCACACGAGCCGTTCACCACGTTGAAGTTGCCGCACTCCATGGGCTTGCGCCAATCGGCAATCAAATCACGTGAGCCAGGCAGGTAGTCAGACCAGGCATCGCCCGCTACGGTAGAAGGCGTTTGCCAGACAATATCGAACTGGCCATTGTCTTGAACTTCACCAATCAGTACCGGTTTAGTGATGTGATGGTTGGGCATCATCGCCGCATAGCCACCGGAAAGGTTAGGCACGGCAACACCGATAATCGCGTCTTTCACCGCATCCACGTCGGTAGTGCCTGCTTTACGCACCGCTTCGGCCCACATGTTGAAGCCAATGTAGTGCGCTTCCATGGGGTCGTTAGTGACGGCCTCTTCGTCGCCGGTGTAGTCGATCCAGGCGTCGATAAAGTCGTAGTTGTCATCAGTATCGACGCTCATAAAGTAGTTCCAGGCCGCCAAGTGGCCGACTAGCGGCCCCGTATCGATGCCGGTGAGCTCTTGCTCGCCCACAGAGAAGGCGATGACCGGAATATCGGCAGCATCGATGCCTTGGTTAGAAAGTTCGGTGTAAAACGGCACATTGGCATCGCCGTTAATCGTCGAGATAACCGCCGTGGGTTTACCCTCTTCACCAAAGCGGCGTATTTCTGACACGATATTCTGCCAGTCTGAATGGCCGAACGGCGTGTAGTTGATCATGATGTCCTCATCAGCGATGCCATGCTCATCTTTGAGGAACGCTTCGAGAATACGGTTGGTGGTGCGCGGATAGACGTAGTCGGTGCCGACCAGCGCAAAGCGTTCGATGCCGACTTCGTTAATCAGATACTCAACCGCAGGAATCGCCTGCTGATTGGGGGCGGCACCGGTATAAAAGACGTTTTCCGAGGACTCCTCACCTTCATACTGCACCGGGTAGAACAACAGGCCGTTAAGCTCTTCCACTACCGGTAGTACTGCCTTACGGGAAACGGAGGTCCAGTTGCCGAAGATCACGTCGACCTCTTCTTGCGCCAATAGCTCTCTTGCACGCTCAGCAAATAGCGGCCAGTTAGAGGCAGGGTCGACAACCACTGCTTCAAGCTGGCGACCCAGCAAGCCACCCGCGTCGTTTTGCTGTTCAATAAGCATCTCAACGGTATCTTTAAGCACCGTCTCACTGATCGCCATGGTGCCGGAGAGTGAGTGAAGGATACCGACCTTGATTGGATCATCATCCTGGGCAATGGCCTGTGTACTGGCCCCCATAACGGCGGCGGCCATTAAGGCAGTAGCGAAACGGCCAACGGTACGAGGGTGTGTCTTGCGCTGCAATGTGGTCACTTGAACCTCCTTGCGCCCCTTATGACGGGGCTCGTTATTTGAGCTTCGCGGCCAAGGACTCCCGTTATGTAACGCGGGAACAATTATTACGGGGCTTGGTGCATCCACTAGCTCCTAGCTTTTGCAAGGTTTGCGCCACACGACAAAAAGAAACACTAAAAATATTAAAATCAAAAAGTTAGTTATAGAAAAAGTAGTCCCGTTTTCACCGACCGCACTACCGTGGCGCGCCAACATCCAAAAAATGCACGCTGTTTATGCACCACAACGACACCTCGCACCAATAGTGCGCTTTGCGTTGCATACGGCGATTAATCCCGCCCCATTGCTTGCATAAAAAAAGCGCCCTAGGAAACCCTAGGACGCTTTACACGCCTGCCGGTGCTCTATTCAGCAGTGTTCAAACGCTTAGTGCGGCGCTTTTTCAGCAGCGGTAAACCAAGCGATAGCACAGCGATGACCAGTAACGACAGTGAAATCGGCTTGTCGATAAAGGTCGTCCAATCCCCACCGGAGATCTGCAGCGCGCGACGCATGGACTCTTCCATGATGTTGCCAAGAATGAGCGCCAGAATCAGCGGCGCGGCAGGGAAGCCGAACAAGCGCATTCCCAAACCAACCAAGCCAAAACCAAGCAGCAGTAATAAGTCGAACACGCTGAAGCTCATACCGTACACACCGATCATGCAGAAGATCAAAATCAGTGACAGCAACAATGGCTTGGGCAGATCGAGAATCTTGGCGATCAGCGGAATCAGCGGCAGGTTAAGCACCAGTAGGAAGATATTGCCGATATACATACTGGCGACCACGCCCCAGAACACATCAGGACGCTGTTCAAGCATCATCGGGCCAGGATTAACGCCCATCACCAACAGTGCGCCAAGCAGTACGGCGGTGGTGCCAGACCCCGGCACCCCCAAGGTTAACAGCGGTACAAACGAACCGGTGCACGCCGCATTATTTGCCGCTTCTGGCGCAGCAACGCCTTTGATGTTGCCTTTACCAAAGGTATCGCCGTCTTTGGCAATGCGTTTTTCCATGCTATAGCCAAGAAACGAGCCGATGGTCGCGCCGGCGCCCGGCAGTACACCGGTAAAGAAGCCCAATACTGAACTGCGGCTAACAGGGCCTGCTATCTGCTTGACTTCACTGCGGGACAATTTCAACGACCCGATCGCGTTACGTGGCGCTTCTTTACCACCACCTCCGCGCAGCAACATGTAGAACACTTCGGCTAACGCGAAGATACCCAGCGCGACGACCAGAAAGTCGATACCGTCGAGCAGGTGAATAGAGCCAAAGGTAAAGCGCTCGGTGCCGGTTTGCATATCAATCCCGACAATCGAGATCATCACCCCGATAACAGCGGCAATTAAGCCTTTAACCAGCGACTTATCGGATAGCGACACAACCGCGGTTAAGCCCAGCACCATCAACGCGAAGTATTCAGCAGGGCCAAAACTTACCGCGACTTTGGAGAGCAGCGGCGCAATTAACATCAAGAAAACAACGGAGATGGTACCGCCAACAAAGGAGGAGTAAGCGGCAATCGCCAGCGCCTTACCTGCCAACCCTTGCTTGGCCATCGGATAGCCGTCAAAAGAGGTCGCAACCGTTCCCGCCACACCGGGGGCGTTCAGCAAAATAGACGAGGTGGAGCCGCCAAAAATAGCGCCGTAATACACCCCGGCCATCAAGATCAGCCCTGAAGAGGGCTCCATAGCGAAGGTAATCGGGATCATCAGCGCCAACGCGCTGATCGGCCCAAGGCCGGGCAACATGCCGATAATGGTGCCAGCAAAGACACCGGCAAAGACGTAAGCGATATTGATAGGCTCAAGCGCGATGCCAAAGCCGTACATTAGATTGTTAAAGGCATCCATGGGAGTGTCTCTCTTTTAAACCCGCTAACAGTGGGCAAGCGCGGCCTGGTTAAAACGGCAGCACGCCAGTGGGTAGGTAAACATCCATTACCCGCGTCATGGTCAAATACAGCGCTAACACCACCCCAAGCGATGTTGCCAGATTGACCCCATGGCGGCGGTAGCCGTAGTAAGCGGTTAGGCCAACACACAGCAGCGTTGAAGCCAGCACAAAGCCTAACGGCACAAGCAGGAACGCGTAGGCCGCAATGGCGATGGCGGTGACGATCACCCGCGCCCAAGGCGTTAGCAGTAGCGGCCCCTGGGTTTCGGCTTGATCAATCTGATCGGCACCCGCAATAGGGCCCGGACGCTCAAAAAACAAGCACGCCGACAGCAATAGCAGAGAAACACCTAACACTTTTGGAAATAGGTCAGAATCCACTGGGCGGGGCAGCGGAAAGTTGGGGATTTGCCAGGCCATTGCCAGATAGGCAGCCGCCACTAACGCCAACACAAGCGCTAGCCATTGGTTGGTATTGAATCGAGTCATGGGAAAGCTCTCCGAAGACGTCATTGCTGAACAGCAAGACCCTTGCGGTATCAGACGGAAGATCCCGGTGGCACGCTGCCACCGGGGGAGCCTTTGGGACGAGCGCTTACTGGCGCATCAGCCCCAGGTCGGTCAACACGCTGCTAAACTGCTCTTGTTGCTCATCCAGGAAGGTAGCGAAGGCGTCGCTATCCTGGTAGGCATCAATCCAGCCCAGCTGGTCGCTTGCTTCGCGCCATGCATCCGTTTCGAGCATTTCGGCGAAGAGCGTCTCGTAATATTCAACCGCCTCTTCAGGCATTTCCGGCGCGCCCATTACGCCACGCCAAATATCGAAGGTGTAGTCGTAGCCCTGCTCTTGGTAAGTGGGTACATCGGCCAGTCCACCGCCCAGGCGCTCTGCGGAAGACACGCCCAGCGCGCGTAGCTGGCTACCTTCACCCAGCTGACCTACCGCTTCACCGGCACCGCCAATAACTGCCTCGATATGGCCACCCATCAGGTTAGTCATGGCATCGCCACCACCTGAGAAGGGAATGTAGTTGACCGAGGAGGCTTCCATACCCGCCGCGGAAGCAAGACCGGCAACCGAGATGTGGTCCATCGAGCCCGGCGCACTACCGCCACCCACGCTTAAGCTAGGGTTCTCTTTGAGCGCTGCGAAAAGATCATCCAGGTTTTGATACTCGGAGTCTGCCGCCACCAAAATAATCGAATAGTCGGTATTGATGCGCGCAATCGGGGTGAAATCAGTGTGGTCGTAACGCGATGCGCCTGCCAGGGGAACTAAAATCATCGGCGGGCTGGTAGCGAAAAGTTTATGCGGATTGCCGCTATCACGGGCTACCTGAGCCCAGGCAACTGCACCGCCGCCGCCAGGTACGTTAATGGCTGCGAAGCTTTCGTCGGCCAGCTCTTCTTGCTGAATAACGCGGAACATGGTGCGCACTAGCGTGTCCCAGCCGCCACCGGGGTTGGCCGGTGCAACAAACTCAATCGAACGGCTCGGTGTCCACTCTTGGGCGCTGGCGGACGTTGTCATGGCAAAGGCTGCCAT
>NZ_JABUZF010000247.1:25890-26135 GCF_014897885.1 Halomonas sp. 3D7M
AGGGGAAGCATGGTCATGGGCGTTCTCCACATTAGCTATGTTGTTATATTGGCTGTGTTATAGATGGTTGTTATCTACGTATCTTTGTGTGGTTACGCCCTGCACATTAGAAGACCGCTACTCCTCGCGACAAGCTTATGACCATTAATGGCAAAAAGTGCTTTTTGTGCGTTTTGTTCATTTTGTTCACGGCCGGTTAGAACGGCTTGTTTACAGCGATTCCAGCCATGTTGAGGAAGACTCAA
>NZ_JABUZF010000247.1:26152-31267 GCF_014897885.1 Halomonas sp. 3D7M
CAGCCGATAGCGCCGCTCAGGGCGACCGACATCGCCATAGCCAATTTCTGCATTAACCGCTTGTTCAGCCACTAAAAACTCCAAATAACGCCGCGCTGTTGAACGGCTTGCGCCCATTGCCTGCGCTCCCTGCATCGCCGTTTGGGAATCATGTTCGGCTGCCAGCGACTCCACCACACGACGCAGGGTCAAACGGTCAATGCCCTTAGGCAGCGTGCGCGTAGCTTGCCGCGCAGATTCACCTGGCTGTAAGCGAGCAAGCACTTGGTCCAGCTCGTCTTGACTCATTTCAGCCCGGTTCGCCAATGCCTCTCGCTCGCGACGAAAACGTGTCAGCATTTGTGTCATACGCGCCGCTTCAATCGGTTTAATCAGATAATCAAAGACGCCACCACGCAACGCTTCGCTGATGGTTTCTACTTCGCGGGCGGCTGTCACCATGACGATATCCACATGCACATAGTCGCGGCGAATCGCCCATAGCAGCTCCAGACCCTCTACATCAGGCAAGTAAGCATCTAATAAGATGAGCTGAACAGCATCAGCATGCTGGGCCATCAGGGCTTTTGCTTCACTGCCGTTACGTGCCAGCCCCACCACATAAAAGCCGTCGCTCTGCTCAATAAAAGCCTTATGGATATCAGCAATGCGAAAATCGTCTTCGACGACCAAAATACCGTACTGCGCCGCAGACATAGTGTTTCCTCTTCCTGGCGTCGTTATTATGATTTAAGGCGTTGTGGCGACTTGGTCGCAAAGCGAACGATCCAGCACGGCAATAAAGCACGCGCCGCCTAGCTCGCTCTCTTCTAATGTCACCTCGCCGCCATGCTGACGGCACAACCGCGCGACCAGTGCTAATCCAATGCCACGATGTTTACCGGTTTTGGTAGAAAACCCATCTTGAAAGATCGACTCCGCATGCTCGCCGGGCACACCTGAGCCGTTATCCTCTACCTCAATCAACAGCTGCTCGCCCAGATCCGTAAAGAACAGGCGAACTTTCGGTGTGTCACTGTTTGGACCATTAAGCGCTGCATGACAGGCGTTATCTAATAAGTTGCCCACAACGCTAATCATGACCTCCTGCCCAGTGACCGTCAGTGGGCAAGAGAGCGAGCTCTGCTCATCAATTTCCAGCGCAACTCCCAACTCCCCTGCTCGCGTCAATTTACCCAACAAGATGCCGCTGAGTACCGCGTCAGCTACGTGACGCATTAAAAAGCTCATTTGCGCCTGGGCACGTTCGGTTTCATGATGAATCAACGCTAGCGCCTCATCAACGCGATTAAGCTGCAAGAGACCAGAAATGGTGTATAGCTTGTTGGAAAACTCGTGGGCCTGGGCACGCAGCATATCCACATCACGGCTTGCCCGGGTAAGTGCCTGAGAAAGATCAATAATTTCCCGGCGACTGCGAAATGTCGCAACGGCGCCTTCGATCTCTCCTTCGTGCAGAATGGGCACTCGATTAGCCACCACAGGATGGTCGCCCAGCCACATTTCCTGGTCAAACTCTTGCTCGCCGTGCTTTAACACCTCGATCAAGCGCGAGTTGGGCACCACCTCACGAATTGGTTGCCCCAGCAAGACCTGTTCATCCGATAGCCCTAGAAAACGGCGGGCCTGCTGATTCACTAAGGTGATCTGGCCATCGCGGTTAACCGCCAGAATACCTTCGTGGATAGATTGCAAGATGGCCTCTTTTTCCATGGCCAAGCGGGCTATTTCATAAGGTTCTAAACCAAGGATGACTTTTTTAAGGTGCTGCGACAGCCAATAGGCCCCGGCAAATCCTAGCAAAATCATCAGCGCCACTAACGCCCACCCCAGGCTGGTATAGCGAGCCACATCCATATCGACTCGTTCTAGCATAAAGCCCACCGAAACTACCCCGATGATATTACCCTCTTCATCCCAGATAGGCGTTTTGCCGCGCATGGCGGTGCCTAACGTTCCGGTAGCTTCCGATACGTATGACTGACCGTAAATCAGCACCTGATCGTTATCCCCGCCCACCATTGGCTGACCAATACGCTCAGGCACGGGGTGCGAGTAGCGAATCGACTGGGCATTCCCCACCACCACATAACGGGCACCGGTTTCATGGCGAACGCGTTCAGCAAGCGGCTGGATAATCAGCGAAGGGTCGGGGGTCGAGAAAGCATTAACAATTTGCGGCATGCCCGCGACGGTTTTGGCCACTGCCAATGCCCGTTCGCCCATTTGGTGGGTGATAATTTCTGCTTTACGGTGGTTCAGATAGGTGCCTTGCGCTAGCAACATACCCGCCAGCAGAAAGCCGACCAGCAGCATGACTTGCAGGCGAAAACTTCGCTTGTACCAGCGGCGTTTGGCACGAGTACGGCGCCAGCGCTGTAATTCGGCCAACGTACGTGGGCGTGGGGCGGTCATAAAGGAACTCACTAGGCGCGACAGCGTCATTATGGCATGCAGCGCCAAGCGGCGTTAGCCGTTGCGCTTTTTCGACTATTTACTTATTTAGCAGCCACTGATTTTGTTTTTATCGATATACTCAGCGCTTTTAAAGCGTGCATGACGAACTCTCATCCTGCAACATCGCAGCCGCTCACAAAGACCGCTACTCAGGAGGAGTTACTTGTTGAGTTTATTAAGAAATGTCTTATTAGCTAGCTTGTCGCTATGGGCAACTTCCGCCGCTGCTTATCCATTTTACGCCCCACCACCGCCACAAGATGATACGCCGGTGTTTAGCGGCGATGCCGAACTTGGTTTTACCCACCTTTCCGGCAACACCAATAGCCAAACATTGATCGGCAAGACACGGCTGACTTGGCTGACGGGGGATTTCACTCATTCGCTGCGCGGTGAAGTCCGCAATGTGAGTAAAAACGGAGAAACCAGCGCTGAGCAATATTTAGTAGCAGGCAGGGAGCGTTTTGATTTTAGCGGCCCCCACTATCTGTTTGGCTTTGCCCGCTGGGAAAAAGACCGCTTTGCCGGCTACGACCAGCAGCTTTCTGCCATTGGTGGCTATGGGAGGCAATTGCTAGCGGGTGAACAACATTCACTATCGTTAGAAGCAGGCCCTGGCTATCGTAATGACCGATTACGCGGCGCTGATAATGAGCAATTGGCAGTTGCTTATACAGCACTCGACTATCAATTTGGCTTCTCAGATTATGCGGATATCGTTCAAGAAATGTCGGTGGAATATACCCGTCAGAACACTACAGCGCGTTCATTAACGGCACTAACGGCTCGACTAAATTCACGACTTTCGCTACGCCTTTCCCATGAAATCAAACACAACTCGCAGCCGCCTGAGGATACTAGCGAACGTACTGACAGCACCACCAGCGCATCACTGCTCTATCACTGGTAGCGCGCCGCTGCTTTCCTGTCACACAAAGAAATATTTTTTATTATCAGTGGTTTACAAAAAACGCCGACCAATTGCGGCTGCCATTAACCTATTCATCATGGTGCATCTCGCTTATTTTTCGCACTATTTTTATGCAATCCTCCTCGGGCATTAGACTTTGGTCTATATACAAGATATACTGTCCACAGTTTCCTGTCCTCGCGCCATTCATTGAATGGCGCTTTTTTTTGTTTCGAAAATCGGATGCTTTTAGGCATTACGCCTACTCACGCACGGTTTAGTTAAGCTCAATGCTCTGCTTACCCATCCCCTGATTAAACATACTCCTGATTAAACATAGGTGTTCTTAATGAACCACCCTGCCAAGACAAGCGAGGGCACTATGCGGTTTTCCCTCGGCGATCCCATCGTACTGGTGCTTAGCATCGGTTTCATCGTGGCGTTTCTTGCCCTCTCCTTTTATGACATTGATCTTGTCGCCAACTCAATCAGCGCCGGCTTTGCTTGGACAGCCCTAGTGCTAGGCAGCTACTTTCAATTGTTACTGTTACTGACTTTTTTTATTGCCATTGGTCTAGCAGTTACGCCAGCGGCAAAAGCCAAGATTGGCAATCTTGATGCACCAGAAATGAGTACCTTTAAGTGGCTATCGATTATTCTGTGCACATTGCTGGCAGGAGGTGGGGTCTTCTTCGCCGCCGGAGAGCCGGTCTATCATTTTGTGGTAACGCCTCCTGCCTTTGACACCGAAGCGGGCACCGCCGAAGCCGTCTCAAGCGCCCTTGCCCAATCGTTCATGCACTGGGGCTTTTTGGCCTGGGCGGTACTTGGCTCGCTAACCGCGGTGGTGCTTGCCCACGCTCACTATGTGAAAGGCCAGCCACTGCAACCACGCACACTGCTTTACCCGGTTTTTGGCGAGCGGCTTATGCGTGGCCCGCTAGGTAGCGTGCTAGACGCTTGCTGCGTGATTGCGTTGGTAGCAGGTACTGTCGGCCCCATCGGATTTCTAGCGACTCAAGTAAGTTTTGGCTTGCATGAGCTGTTCGGTCTTCCCGACGGCTACCTCGGGCAGCTTATTATCCTTGCGGTACTAGGTTGCATTTACGTGCTCTCTTCGATGAGCGGTGTTCATAGAGGCATTCAACTACTTAGCCGCTTTAACGTACTGCTGGCACTTGCCATTGGCGCGGTGATCATCGTGTTTGGCCCTACGCTGTTTTTGGTCAACACTTATATGTCGAGCATGGGCGCTTACATTAGTAATTTTTTCACCATGGCAACCATGACCGCCGACACCGCTCCCGCTTGGTGGATGCAGTGGTGGACCGTCTTTTTCTTTGCCTGGTTTATTGGCTATGCACCGCTGATGGCGATTTTCGTGGCACGTATTTCACGCGGACGCAGTATTCGCGAAATGATTCTTGCCGTGGCGGTACTCGCCCCGATTGCGACGACCGTATGGTTCACTCTGCTGGGCGGCTCAGGCGTTTATTATCAGCTCACGGGCGTCATTGATCTGACAGAAGCACTGAATAATTTCCAGTTTGATGTCGCGACGCTTACCGTGGCCCAAGCGCTCCCCGGCGGCACCTGGATGGCACTGGCAATTTTGTTATTGACGACAATTTTTGTGGCCACCACAGGTGATTCGATGAGTTATGCCATTGCCGTAGTGGGGGCTGGCCATGATGACCCAAGCCCATACGTACGTGCTTTCTGGGGGATTGCCATGGCGCTAATGGCGG
>NZ_JABUZF010000247.1:31338-35999 GCF_014897885.1 Halomonas sp. 3D7M
CAGCAATTTATCGTGATTACCGCGATTCCCGTTTCACTGATTTTACTGCCATCGCTGTGGAATGGCCCCCAGGCAGCCTATGCCATGGCGCGCGAACAGGGCATTATCGAGTAACGGTTGATAGTCCTTATGCGGCCCTGATGTTATAGCTCTGATGTTATAGCCCTAATGTTATAGACCTTCCAGCAGGCGCAGAATCATCTGCGGCTGCTGGTTGGCTTGAGCCAAAATAGCGATACCGACCTGCTGCAGAATTTGCGCGTGAATTAGATTAGAAATTTCACGGGCATAATCCGCGTCTTGGATGCGCGACTGAGCAGCAGACGTATTAATAATGTTGGTATTGAGTCCATCGATCACACTTTCGAAGCGATTTTGTACCGCGCCTAAATAACTCCGCTGGCGATCCACCTGTTTAATGGCGCCATCTAGCGCCTTAAGCGGGTTATCCGTTGCGTTGCCATCATCTAAAACACTAAAGCTTTCCAGCCCCAATGCCTGCCTATTCATGGCTGCTAAGCGCACCGCAATGCTATCGCCATCGTTAGCACCCACCTGAATATTTACCTCTTTGCTACTATCAAACAAGCCAATGCCGTTGAAGTTACTCTGTTCGGCAAGACGATCAATCTCATCTAGGCGCTGATTGATCTCATTTTGAATTGAGTCAAGATCATCGGGAGCATTAGTGCCGTTAGCCGCTTGAACACTCAATTCACGAATACGCTGCAAGTTATCGTTAATTTGATTGAGCGAACCCTCTGCTGTTTGCACCATGGAAATGCCGTCATTGGTATTGCGAATGGCTTGCTCCATACCACGCAGCTGAGCCCCCATGCGATTGGCAATCGCCTGACCTGCCGGGTCATCCTTGGCACTATTGATACGTAGCCCAGAAGAAAGACGCTCCATAGCGGTCTGCATCGATTGCTGACTGCTACGCAGATTATTCTGCACGATAAGAGACATCAGATTGGTGTTTAGGCTTAGCAACGCTCGTCTCCGAGGCAGGTCAGCCTGCCCAACAGTAGGAGGCTACACTGCTATTATCGGCCGCAACGCAAAAATCATGAGCATGCTCGTTGTTTAAGTGTCCGGCGGCTGGCAGCCAGCACTTCATCTACCGGGCGACGCACGTAGCTATGCTGGTAGTACCCCTCATCGATGACTTCGCCATCCCACGCCACAATATCCAAGTCCATGGTTCTCGGCCCTGATTTAATCGGGCCTCGCACACGTCCGAGACGATTTTCCACCTCTTTTAAGTAAGCGCGAAAAGCGTCGTGATCAAGAGATGTACGCACAAGTAAGGCTGCATTCAGGAAGTCCGGCTGGTGTTGGTAGCCAACCGGCGTTGTGCGAATCGCTTCTGAGCTGGCTATCAGCTCACACTCGCTGCGCAAAATAGTCAGTGCTTCGTGAAAGTGGTGTTCCGGCTCAATATTGGTACCGAGAGAGATTAAGCATTCATGGAGGGGCGTATCTGGCGTAGTGTTTAACGATGAGAGTGGCATAGCTGCATCCTAATCTTGTAGACCCTACTTTAGAAACCCGGCGCTTAGCGTCAAAATTCGAAGGCGGCTGTCAGGTCATATTGATGATACGTAAGATTAGCTTGCCTGCTATTTTGTTCAAGCTATGTACAAGATATTGACAAACGCTACGCTCACGCAGAAAGTCATACTCAACGCTAACGTTAATCCACTTGGGGAACTTGCATGAGTTCATCAGCTGCACTGATCACTGGCGGCGCAACACGTTTGGGACGCTATTTCGCCGAAGCCCTAGCGGCTAAGGGCTATGATATTGCCTTACATGTGAATAGCTCACGGGGTGAAGCCGAAGACGTTGCCAAGACGATTCGCGCCAAAGGACAGCGCTGCGAAATACTGCCATGCAATTTCCTGAGCGACTCTCTTGAAGAACTTGTGACAGCCGCCAAACAACACTTCCCAAACTTAAATGTGCTTCTTAATAGCGCCTCTGCATATGAACCTGCTCCCATTTCAGGCACCGACATGGCCATGCTGGAAACGCAGTTTAGGGTCAATATGTTTACACCGTTGCTGCTCACACGTTACTTTGCAGACGCCGTCGATAGAGGCCAGGTCATTAATATTATTGATAATAAAGTGGCCTATCACCAGTACCCGTATGCCGCGTATCTATTATCGAAAAAGAGCCTTTCTGATATGACGCGTATGGCAGCGCTAGAGTTTGCACCACGCCTGCGTATTAATGGTATTGCTCCCGGCGTGGTACTGCCCGCTTCTCAACGCACCAGCGACTATATTCAGTGGCGAATTGAAGGTATACCCGTTAAGCACCAGGGTGATCCCGCCCACCTTGTACAAGCGTTGCACTATTTATTAGACAATGAGTTTGTTGCTGGGCAAATTCTATTTGTCGATGGGGGTGAGTCGATCAACCTTGAAGGGCAACATTCCGAAAACTATCCAGGCTGAAAGCATTCCAACCTATCTTTCAAATCTATCTTTAAAACTTATCTTTAAAACCTGTCTTTAAAATCTGTCTTTAACGCCCTCTTACGCCATACGCTGCCGATGCTTATTAAGTCATTCGGCAGCTTTTCGTTGACGGTACGTTAAGCCCTGCACGATTTAATCAAAGGTCACATTTCCCACCTTCCATGGACAGAAGAGTTGTCTGTAGACTCGTGAAAGTCGCCTTATTTCAGCTGGCATGCAACCCATCTAGGCGACTATTCCAACAATAAAAAGGAAATTCTCATGGAAAAACTCGCGCAACGACTGGGGCTGCGCACGGACCCCACCATTTTTTTTACTTCGGCTGGCTTGATGGTGCTGTTTCTTGTCGCACTCATTATTGCCCCCGAGACGATCGGAAGCATTTTTGCTGCTGGCCGCAGTTGGGTGGTTACCAATCTTGGCTGGTTCTTTATCTTTGGGGTTAGTTTCTGGCTGGTTTTCCTACTGTGGATAGCACTCAGCCGTTACGGCAATATTCGCTTGGGCGACGAAGACGATCGGCCGGAGTACGGCAATATTTCCTGGTTCACGATGCTGTTTGCCGGTGGTATTGGCACAGTGTTGATGTTTTGGGGGGTGGCCGAGCCGGTCTTTCATTTTGCCAACCCGCCTCATGGCGATATTGAGCCACATACGGTAGAAGCCGCTCGTGAAGCGATGGGCTTTTCGCTTTACCACTTGGGCTTGCATACCTGGACCATTTTCACCCTGCCAGGGCTAGCCTTTGCCTACTTTATTTACCGCTACGACCTCCCTGTACGCGTCAGCTCAGTGTTCTATCCGCTGCTCAAGGAGCGTATCTACGGCCCAATCGGTAAAACGATCGATATCTTTGCGGTACTCGGAACGCTGTTTGGGGTGGCCGTTTCTATCGGGCTAGGTACCTCTCAAATTAATGCAGGGCTAAGCGAACTTTTTGGCGTTGCTGATAGCGTGACCACTAAAGTCATTATCATCATCGTGTTAACGGCAGTCGCAGTAGCCTCCATTGCAGGCGGGCTGGATAAAGGCGTGAAGCTGCTTTCCAACATCAATATCGGCATGGCCGTAGGGTTGATGTTGTTTGTCTTGTTTACCGGTTCGACCGTCTTTCTTCTGCGCGGCATTATCGAAACGCTCGGCATTTATATTTCCAACATCGTGCCGTTGTCGTTCTGGAACGACACGCTAGCGCAATATACCCGTGAAGAAGGCAGCTGGGGCTGGCAGGGTAACTGGACGGTCTTTTACTGGGCCTGGACAGTGACGTGGTCTCCCTTTATCGGCTTGTTTGTTGCTCGTATTTCCAAAGGTCGTACCATCCGTGAGTTTGTCCTTGGTGTGCTGTTTGCACCTTCTGTGTTTACGCTGGTGTGGTTTGCTATTTTTGGCTGGTCGGCCATGGAAATCGATGGTATCGGCGCGGCCGCTCGCGAACAGCTGGGCGACCAGGCCGGTATGATGACGGCCGCTGTCATGGAGAGCGTGCCCTTAGCAATGTTTGCGTTCTTTGAGAACTTCCCCGCTGCTACGCTGATTCAAGGGCTTGCCGTCGTTATCGTGGCAATCTTCTTTGCTACTTCGTCGGACTCCGCGTCGCTGGTCATCGACCTACTGTGTACCGGTGATACGGACCCCGGCCCAATTCATCAGCGGGTATTCTGGGGCGTCTCGGAAGGTGCCGTTGCAGCCATGCTGATCGTACTCGCAGGGGATGCGGGACTAGTAGCGCTACAGCAAGTGATTACCGTCATCGGTCTGCCTATCTTTATCATGGTCTTCGCCATGGTCTTTGCACTGATGAAGGCGCTGATGAAGGAGAAGATCAAAATCGTACGCCCCAAAGGAGCGCCCGAACTGGATAACCTATAAAGGGTTCTAACGTTCTGACGAATATGAATTACAGCGGATGTTTCAACAACAGTGCCGCCCTTTTGGGCGGCACTGTTGTTTAGTTAGCCGTTGTCAATAACCGGCATTCTATTACACACCGTCTACATCACCATGATCAGGTTTTAGATGATCAGACTCATTGGTGTCCTGAACTGACTGATTGGATAGCTGTTCGCTTTCCTGATGGATTGGCGATGTTTCTACCTTTTTACGTTCAGCGGTGGAGTCCAACACGCGCACATTGGCGGGCGGGGTTTTGCCACCTTTCGTTTCACCAAA
>NZ_JABUZF010000247.1:36051-44149 GCF_014897885.1 Halomonas sp. 3D7M
ATACCTGCTGCATCAAAGCGCAACTTCACTAAACGGTTATAGGCACGCCCAACACCCCACTGATCGCCCGGCGTCGTCTTGATCACCACACGAATATTGACAGAGCTGTCGGCCAACGCGGTAACGCCTGCCACTGTCAGGTCAGCCAGCAGTTTATGGCTGTGCTCCTCGCTCTCCTTCAGGTCTTCGAACGCCAACTGCAGCTGCTCAATTGCTTCATCGATGCTCTCGTTATAGCCGATACCGTATTCACCGACGTGGTTACCGTACTCACGCATATAGTTCGACACAGTATCAACGCTGGAGAACGGCACGATATGATAAGTGCCAGACAAATCACGTATCCCTACCGAACGAATACTTAATCGCTCAGCGGTACCAGTGATACCGCCTACCGTTACCACATCACCGGTGTTCATGGCGTTCTCTACCTGAATAAAGATACCGGTAATAACATCCTGAACCAGTTTTTGAGCACCAAAACCAATCGCTAAACCCAGCACACCGGCACCAGCAATGAGCGGCCCGATATTAATGCCTATTTCCGACAACACGATCATGCCGGTAATTGTCACCATGGCAATCACTAAGGCATTACGGAACAGGCTCAACAGCGTTTTAGCACGCGCAGAGGGTTCGCCATGGCCGGTTTCTGGGTTGAGCTTATGCTCAATCAGGCTTGCTAGCCCCAGCCACACACCGAACGCAACGATCAAGATTATGGCGACGCTGGTAAGTTTCCCGACGAGGTTCGCGCCACGTTCGGAGGCGTACCATGCCGCTAGGTTAAACACTCCCCAGGCATCCAAGACGACCATAACGACCGCTATTAATAGCACGGTACGCAGCACACGCAGGGCATTGGGCACATAGCTATTTAAGCGCACTTCCAGCATCGGCAGTTTGCGACGCAGATCATCGGATAGCCGAATACGCCGGCCAATCGTTTGCGTAAGGAACGCCGAGCTCAACAGCCCGATGACCACGGCGGCCAATGTTTTCAAGGTGGCAAACAGCACAAACGGCAATGCATCCCCAGGGCGTAACAAGGTAAGCACAAACACCATCAGGAAGTAGAGCAACGCAAACAAGTGCCAGGTTCGAGCAAACAAGCGCAGCGACACGCGACTAGCGGTCATCGTCGCTCGCGCTGCCATCTGGTTAAGATTGTCACGCAGGCGTACACGGTTTTTAAGCACGACGCCAACCGCGTAGATGAAGGCCAGCAACATAATAAAGGTGCCGACGGCTTGGCCTAGGGTTGCCGCGATATAGAAATTAACCAGCGGCACGACCACCATCAAGCCATAGCCGACCATGCCAATTAAACGCGCTAACCAGCGATTCCAGTAGGACGCTTCTTTTGCTGAAATAGGTAACAAGCGCAGCCCTTCATAGCGTGAAGAGAACAGCATACGCATACCGGCTTTCAGCAGTTCAATCACCAAGAAGGCGTTTAGAAATAGTGAAGCGCGGGTAGAAAGTTCGCCTGTTTCCCCCACCGCAAACGCCGCCACCAAGTTACCGCCAACGTAAGCAAAAGCAACCAACAACACATCTACGACGGCAGCAATAGCGACACATAACACCAAACGCAGCACGGGCGTTAAACCACTGCCCTGCTGAGACCAGCCGCTGATTTTAGTAAATAACGGTTTAGCCAAACGGCGGCAAAGCAAAAATATCGCGAACGTCGCAACAATCACGATACCCAAATTAATTGCCGCACTAACAAACGCGGCCATGTCGAACGAGCTAGCGCCTTGGCCGGTAAATAGGTCGCCCACCACGGCCACTGCCTGCTCTATCTGTCCGCCAACATCACCAACCACACGACTGGTTAGCTCTGCAAGCTGACGGGGCAGTGATACATCCTCAGGGGCAAGGTCACTCCCCTGGGCGGCTGCTTCCGGTGATAACTCACTAGTCAGTTCATTGGGTAACACTGACGCTTGATTTCGCAGCAGCTCAATCAGTTCTTGGCGCGCTTGCTCATCTTCCAGCAGATCGGCAAGTGCCGAATAAGAGGGCTGCTCCTCTGCGTTAGCGGTGTCTTCGCTTCCCGCACTCAACGTCGTTTGAGCGAGTGCAGGCGTTGTCAGAAAGGCGAATAGCATCAATAACCAGACGCCTAGCCAGGGGAATAAACGTAATGGCGTCACACCTAAACCTCCCTTTGGATGAATCTTTCACTCAATGTCATTGCTAACTCTTTTATGCACATCGTTTCATGCACATCATAGTGCACGCTATTCATATTGCACTCTCGGCGAGTGCAAGATTTGTATAATTGATAAACAGGGTAACATGAGAAAAAGAGCGTGGCTCGCCACTCGCCGCGTCAATATTTGTGACATCAACGCGAGTTAAGCTGGCATCATCTGTCGATTTATCCGCACAGCGGCGCCAGCCATTGGTGGGCTAGCGCCAACAACAGTGCATAGCGCGCCCCTTTGGCCACCACAATCCAGAGCAACGCACGCCACCAGGGCAATCTAAAGATACCTGCGAGTACAGTAAGGGGGTCACCCAGAACGGGTGCCCACGAAAGCAGCAAGCTAACTTCACCAAAACGTTTGTACCAACGCTCTGCGCGCGCTAATCCAGTGGGTGACGCGGGGAACCAGCGACGATGTTGAAACTGGCGGGCATAACGTCCCAGCGCCACATTGACCATACTGCCCAGGGTGTTGCCAGCGGTGGCGACGAGCCAGAGCCCAACCGCGGGCTCGCCTAAGCACCACAACCGTGCCAGCCACACCTCTGAGCCGCCAGGCAGTAAGGTGGCGCTAGCCAACGCCACCCAGAATAGGCTAAACATAATGAGTGCCGTCTTTGTCAGTCACTGCAGGTGCGCAAAGCGCCGCTTATCGGGGCAGTTGGCCACCCAGCTGAAGGGTGATTTCGTCGGCGATGGTGCGCACTAACGCACCTAGTGCCAATAGGCGCTCTTCAGGAATACGCGCCATGGGTCCAGAGACTGAAATAGCCGCCAGCGGTGTGCCATGCTCATCGTGAATACAGGCGGCCACGCAGTGTAAACCCACCGCATGCTCCTCGCGGTCGCAGGCAAATCCCTGAGCACGAATAGTCGCCATTTCGATCAACAGCTCATCGGATTGATGCAGGGTATTTTCAGTCACTCGGGCAAGGTCGTAACCTTTAAGCAGCGCGGTACGCTCGTCTTCACTCATCCAAGCCAGTAGGGCTTTGCCCACCCCAGAAGCATGCAGCGGCGCCCGCGAGCCTAGACGAGTAATCATCCGCATCATCTGCGGCGACTCATGCTGGGCAAGAAAGACCGCCGTCGCACCATCCCGAATCCCCAGATTCGCCGTTTCCCCCGTTTCTGCGGTTAAACGGCGTAAAAAGGGCCGACTTTGGGCGACGACATCACGCGCTTCTAAAAAGCTATTACCAATGCGGAAGGTTTTAACATCAATGCGCCAAAGTCCCTGCTCACTCTCTTGCGTCACGAACCCCTGGCTTTGTAGCGCTTGTAACAATCGGTGAGTGGTGGATGGCGCGAGATCAGCCATTTCCGCCAACTCCGATAAAGCTAACCCTAATGGGCTTGCCGACAAATGCTCTAACAGCGTGAGGCCACGTACTAATGATTGGCTGTGCCCACCGCTCGCCTTGGTGGCCCCCGCCGGACGTCCGACTGACCTACGCTTTACGTCACTCACCTTACTTTCTCCTGAAAGCGCCTCTCCTGAAGGCATAAAGTGAGGGAGGATAACGCGCCAGCGGGGCCGCTGTCGCGTTTACGGAAACAAATTCCACCAATGATATCTCAAGCGTTGCTAGCGATGGCGCCACTGGGGTGGGCGCTTGGCGATGAAGGCATCAATACCCTCAGCTGCATCATCTGCCAACATGTTGCACGCCATGGTTTCGCCAGCAAACGCATAGGCTTCCTCTAACGGCATCGCTAGCTGCCGTGCGAACATGGCTTTGCCAGTGCGCACCGCCACTGCGCTCTTGGCGCAGATGCTCGCAGTGAGTTCGCCCACGGCACTATCGAGTTCGCTCTCTTCGGCAACCCGGTTAATAAGCCCCCAGTCCGCGGCCTGAGAGGCACTGATGAATTCTCCGGTCAGCAACATTTCCATCGCCCGCTTTCGCGACACATTACGCGACAGTGCTACTGCAGGTGTCGAACAGAAAAGCCCCACATTGATTCCTGATACGGCAAATCGGGCATTGCTAGCTGCCACAGCCAAATCACAGCTAGCGACGAGCTGGCAGCCAGCGGCCGTCGCAATGCCCTGAACTTTAGCAATCACAGGGACAGGCAAGTTAACGATGCTCTGCATCACCGCGCCACAGCGAGCAAACAGTGTTTGGTAGTAGGCTTTATCAGGGTTCGCACGCATCTGCTTTAAGTCATGCCCTGCGCAAAATGCCTTGCCGTTCGCAGCCAACACCACGCAGCGCACATGCTCATCCTGGGCAATGTCATCAAGCGCACGTTGCAGCGCCGTCAACATATCCTCAGACAATGCATTAAAGCGTTCAGGCTGGTTTAACGTAAGGGTCGTTACCCCTTGATAATCAGTGCGTTGCAGAAGTTCTGAAGACGCCAGTGGCGCATCTGAAGAGGCAGACATAGAAAGCTCCTAGACAGTCGAGAGTTGCTCAGTCTAGCGCGTACAAAGGCTAATGTTGGCGAGATACGACCAAAGAGGCCTCCTGAAGAGCAGGAGGCCTCGTGAGTTACGTGTTTGCGCGGTTGCCCTTGCGCTGGTTATAGCCTAGAGGATGGGGTTCACCACGGGCCTTAGCCAGTTCGATTTGGCGTTGACGCTCTCGGGCGGCAGCGCGGGTTTTTTCGGGGAGTGAGTCGATGCAGTGAGGGCAGCTGATGCCCGGCTCGTAGGCCGATGACTGCATATCATCAAGCGAAATAGGCATACGGCAAGCGTGGCACTGCTCATGCTCACCTTCGCTAAGGTCGTGGCGCACGGTGACGCGGTTATCAAACACGAAACACTCACCACGCCATAAGGACTGCTCTTCCGGGACCTTTTCGAGGTAGTTCAGCACACCGCCTTTAAGATGATAGACCTCTTCAAAGCCCTCTTTCAGCATAAAGCTGGAGGCCTTTTCACAACGGATGCCACCGGTGCAAAACATCGCGACTTTCTTGTGCTTTTCTGGGTTGTAGTGCTCACGCACGTACTCAGGAAACTCACGGAAGGTGGTCGTTTTCGGGTCAATCGCCCGCTCAAAGCTACCAATCGCCACTTCGTAATCATTGCGGGTATCAATCACCAGCACGTCCGGGTCGGAAATCACGTCATTCCAATCTTCCGGCTCCACGTAGGTGCCAACGGTGTCGTTAGGATCAATATCCGGCACGCCCAGGGTGACGATCTCTTTTTTCAGTTTCACCTTAGTACGGTAAAACGGCGTTTCGTCACAGTAGGACTCTTTATGGTCAATATCGCTTAAGCGAGGGTCGGCGGTCAGCCAGGCCAGCAGGGCATCAATGCCCTCTCGGGTACCCGCCACGGTGCCGTTAATACCTTCTTTGGCCAGCAGCAGCGTGCCTTTGACGCCGTTATCGATCATCGTCTGGCGCAGTGGCTCACGCAGTGCTTCAAAGTCGTTCAGAGTGACAAACTTATACAGTGCCGCGACCACAATGGGCGGCATTTGGGTGGTTTCCGTCATGGAATACTCCTGGTAGTCGCCCTCGCAAAGGGCGGACCGGGTAAATAAACGCGCATAGTTTAGCAAACAATTCAGGCAAAGTGCTGCTCTGCCTAACGATGGCTAGGGGGCGCTGATCAATCGTCGATTTATTCGATCTGACCATCTAAAAAGCTTCACCCCACGCGCCAGGCGAGCGGGCGTATATTGGTGTTATTCCTTACGACGCTTTCGGAGAACACCATGCACATCCGTCGTTCTAACGAGCGAGGCTATGCCGACCACGGCTGGCTGCGCTCTTTCCACACCTTTTCGTTCGCCAACTATGTGGACCCTAACCATATGGGATTCCGAGCGCTGCGGGTAATTAATGAGGACCGAGTCACCGGCGGCCAAGGTTTTGGCGCCCACCCCCACCGGGATATGGAGATTATCTCCTATGTACTGGAAGGGGAAATGGAGCATAAGGACAATATGGGCAACGGCGAGGTCATGCGCCCGGGCGATGTACAGCGTATGTCCGCAGGTACTGGCGTATTGCACAGCGAGTTTAATCATTCAAAAGAGAACGGTCTGCATTTCCTGCAGATTTGGATCGAGCCTGCCAAGCGCGGTATTGCCCCTAGCTATGAGCAGAAGGCCTTTCCTACCGCTGAACGCCAAGGCCAGTGGCGCTTAGTCGCTTCTCAAGATGGTCGCGAAGGGTCGGTGAGCGTTAACCAAGACGTTAACCTTTACGCTGGCTTGTTCGACGCTGGCGACCAGGCGGCTGCCCCACCGTCACGCTATGCCTGGCTGCATGTGGTGAAAGGCACGATCGACGTTAACGGCGAAACCCTTGACTCTGGAGATGCCGTAGCCTTTCAACCGGGTGAGACATTTAGCGTGGCAAGCAGACAAGCAGCCGAAGTGCTGCTGTTTGATCTGGCCTAGGGCAATCTCAGCCCTGAAACCTATAACGGCCCCGAAAGCGGGGCCGTTATAGATGATCACGCTGACAGCAGTGTTTAGCTGTTATGCGCCGAGTACAGCACGCGAATTTTCAGCGTGTGCTCAACTTGTTTCAACGCTTCTAGAGCCTGTGGGCCGTAGGCTTTATCGACATCAATGACCACGTAGCCCACTTTGTCATTGGTTTGCAGGTACTGACCTGAAATGTTGATGCCGTTTTCAGATAGTACGCGGTTAATTTGCGATAACACGCCAGGCACGTTGTCATGAATGTGCAACAGACGATGCTTATCCGGGTGAGCAGGTAGCGCTACTTCTGGGAAGTTAACAGAGGTAACCGTGGTGCCATTATCCGAATAAGTAATCAGTTTTTCAGCCACTTCAATACCGATATTCTCCTGAGCTTCCAGGGTAGAACCACCGATATGGGGCGTTAAAATCACGTTATCCAGGCCGCGTAGCGGGCTTTGGAACTCTTCATCATTGCCTTTCGGCTCTACCGGGAAGACATCAATAGCGGCACCGTTCAGCTTGCCAGCTTTAATCGCTTCTGCCAGTGGTTCAATCTCAACAACGCTACCACGAGCTGCGTTAATCAGGATGGCACCCTGTTTCATGGCTGCGATCTCTTTCTTGCCAATCATCCAGCGCGTAGCAGGCAAGTCAGGAACGTGTAGGCTGACCACGTCAGAGCGTGCTAACAGCTGCTCCAGGCTCGCTACCTGATTCGCGTTCCCCATGCCTAGCTTGGTGATCACATCGTAATAGATAACGTTGAAACCAAGCGATTCTGCCAGCACTGAAAGCTGCGCACCGATGCTACCGTAACCAACGATACCCAGGGTTTTGCCCCGCGCTTCGTGGGAGTTTTTCGCCGATTTCAGCCAGCCGCCTTGGTGGGCGCGAGCATTCTTCTCGGGGATACCACGTAGTAGCATGATGGCTTCCGCCAGCACTAACTCTGCGACCGAACGGGTATTGGAGTACGGCGCGTTAAACACCGCGATGCCGCGTTTAAGGGCTGCCGTCAAATCAACCTGGTTCGTTCCGATACAGAAACAGCCAACGCCCACCAGCTTTTCTGCCGCGTCAAATACGCGCTCATTGAGCTGCGTACGCGAGCGAATGCCGATGAAGTGCACATCACGAATCTTTTCGATCAGCGACGCTTCATCTAGCGATGTCGGCAGGTGCTCGATGTTCTCGTAACCTGCGTTGTGAAAATTGTCCACCGCGCTTTGGTGGACGCCCTCGAGCAGCAGGATCTTGATCTTGCTCTTGTCCAGGGACGTTTTGGCCATGGCTGAATCAACCTCTATGGTCGGCGGCATGCGCCGTGTATCGGTTCACGGAAGGCCCATATGGTAGCACAATCACTGCCGCTCTCGGCGTCTTGAGATGATGAAAAGTGTGCGTTTACAAGATGAACCAGACGCAAGTAGCAGAATTGACCCAGGATGAGGGCAGACGCCACCCCCTTCGCTCGGTG
>NZ_JABUZF010000247.1:44186-53351 GCF_014897885.1 Halomonas sp. 3D7M
TTTATTTTTTGATAACACGGCTATCGTCACATTCGCCGCCCGTAATCAGCGTCAGGGCGCCAGCAAAATAGTAGGCCTTACCCAATGAGCGATAACACTCCACCAGCGCAAGATTTCGCCGCAACGGTTTCACAGCTTGAAACCATTGTGGAACGCCTTGAGTCCGGCGAACTCTCATTGGAGAACGCTCTGACCGCGTTTGAACAAGGCGTGCGACTCACGCGTGAAGCCCAGCAGCGGCTCGACAACGCCGAATTAAAAGTTCGCGCATTAAGTGAAGACCGCGATGGTAAGCTTGACGTTACCTCTTTCGCGACGGTGCCAGAAACGGACAATGCCACTAATCACGGCAACGACAGCGAGGAAACGCCGCCATGGTAACGACGGCTAATGCTTCTCAACTGGCGACGCTGCGCCATGCGAGTAACGCACGGGTGGATGCCACACTTTCAGCCTTGTTTGACTCCCAACCAGCCGTCGCGCCACGCCTGGAAGCCGCTATGCGTCACGGCCTACTGGTAGGTGGTAAGCGCCTGCGGCCACTGCTGGTCTACCTCGCAGGTAACGCGCTAGGGGCGCGGGACGACGCGTTGGACGCCCCTGCAGCAGCCATTGAGCTGATTCATGCGTACTCATTGATTCATGACGATCTGCCTGCCATGGACGATGACGACCTGCGTCGCGGCCAACCCACCGTACATAAAGCGTTCGATGAAGCCACCGCGATTTTAGCGGGAGACGCACTGCAAGCACTGGCCTTTGAGGTACTTGCCAGCCAGCCCCATCCACGGCTTGGCAGCATGGTTACCACGCTGGCCGTTGCCTCTGGCCGGGCAGGTATGGTCGCAGGCCAAGCGCTAGACTTAGCCGCCGTGGGGGGCCATCCGGACGTGAATGCCTTAGCTCATATGCACGCCCACAAAACCGGCGCGCTGATTGTGGCCGCAGTGCGCTTAGGCGGCTTAGTCGCAGTGGATGAAAACGACCCCCGGCTTGCCGCTCTGATTCGCTACGCCCGCGCCATTGGTCTAGCCTTCCAGATTCATGACGATGTCCTTGATGTGACGGGCGATACCGTCACACTGGGTAAAATCTCTGGCGCTGATGCTGCACGTGCCAAGCCGACTTACCCTAGCTTACTGGGACTTTCCGGCGCACAGCACAAAGCAAATATGCTTATCGAAGAGGCCATTGCCGCCCTCGCCCCGCTTGGCGAGCAAGGCGCACCGCTGGCCGACCTTGCCCACTATATGATCGAGCGCGACCACTAAACGATGTCCATGACCCTGTCCATGAAAACATGCCTATGAAGCTGTTCGACGAGATTCCCCGCGAGCGCCCGGCAACGCCGCTGCTCGACTCTTTTGATCATCCCGCTGCGCTGCGGGCCATGAATGCTAAGCAGCTTGCCCAGTTGGCTGACGAACTACGTGCCTACTTGCTATACAGCGTGGGTGTGACAGGCGGCCACTTCGGTGCAGGTCTGGGCGTTGTGGAACTGACCGTAGCGCTGCACCACGCCTTTCATACGCCCAAAGATCGTTTGGTGTGGGACGTAGGCCATCAAGCGTACCCGCATAAAATTTTAACTGGGCGACGCGAAGCGATGCTCAGCATTCGCCAGCATGGCGGCCTTGCAGCGTTTCCCCGTCGCGCAGAATCCGATTACGACACCTTCGGTGTAGGCCACTCCAGCACGTCGATTTCAGCTGCCCTGGGGATGGCGCTAGCCGCCCAGGCGCAAAACGACCCACGTCGTGTGTGCGCCATTATTGGCGATGGCGCACTCACTGCGGGAATGGCGTTTGAAGCACTGGCCCATGCAGGCCACGTTAACGCCAATATGCTGGTGGTGCTGAACGACAATGAGATGTCGATCTCGGAAAATGTTGGCGGCATCGCGACCTATCTAGCCCGCGTGCTGTCTAGCAAGCCCTTCCTTAAGATGCGTGAAGAAGGCAAAAAAGTGCTCTCCCATCTGCCGGGCGCACTCGAGCTTGCTAAGCGCACCGAAGAGCACATGAAAGGTATGGTGAGCCCTGCCACGCTATTTGAAGAAATGGGCTTTCACTACATCGGTCCAATCGATGGTCACGACCTGGAGGCGCTCACCGAAACATTGCGCAACCTGCGCGACCAGGATGGCCCTCAGTTTCTGCATATCAAAACAGTTAAGGGTAAAGGTTTTCTGCCCGCCGAAGCTGACCAGATTGGCTATCACGCCATCACTAAGCTAGAAAAGCCCAGCGCCACTGCCAGTGCACCACTGGTGAAGCCCCCAGCAGCGCCCAAGGCACCGGCTAAGAAAAAGTACTGCAACGTGTTCGGCGACTGGCTGTGCGATATGGCAGCCACCGATTCACGGCTGATGGGAATTACCCCCGCCATGGGCGAAGGCTCGGATTTAATTCGTTTCTCCCAGCAGTATCCTGAGCGTTATTTTGATGTCGCGATCGCCGAGCAACATGCCGTAACGCTTGCTGCGGGTATGGCCTGCGAGAGCATGAAGCCTGTTGTGGCGATCTATTCCACGTTCTTACAGCGCGGCTACGACCAACTTATTCACGATGTTGCCGTCCAGAATCTAGACGTAACATTTGCGATTGACCGCGCAGGCCTTGTGGGTGAAGACGGGCCAACGCATCACGGCAGCATGGATTTGTCTTTTTTGCGCTGCATTCCGGGCATGGTGATTTTAGCCCCTGCTGATGAAGCAGAGTGCCGCGCCATGCTCAGCGCCGCTTACCATCACCCAGGCCCAGCAGCGGTTCGCTACCCGCGTGGCACAGGCCCTGGCGCAGCTATTCCTGAGCACTTAGAGCCGCTGCACATTGGCCAAGCACAGCTACGCCGCGACGCTGGGAATGAGGGTGTGCGCATTGCATTGCTGGCATTTGGTAGCGTCAACAGCGCCGCCGCAGAGGTTGCCGAAAAGCTCGACGCAACGCATATCAATATGCGCTCTATCAAGCCACTGGACCGAGACACCGTACTGCATGCCGCCGATGAACATGAGCTGCTGGTCACTCTGGAAGAGAATGTGATCGCCGGTGGCGCAGGCAGCGCAGTGAACGAGCTGCTGCACGCGGAAGGGGTACAAATCGAAGTGCTCAATTTAGGTCTACCTGACACCTTTGTTGAGCACGGCACCCCCGCAGAGTTGCTACGCGACTGCGGCCTGGATGCCGACGGTATCGAGCGCGCTATTCGTGCTCGTCTCCCGTAACTTTTAACTTTTCAACGGCTGAGAACATCATGCTATTTTTGATTATTTTGTTTGGCCTGATTGGCCTTGCTGTCGGCGGCCCCATTGGCCTGCTGGTAGGCGGTGGGTTGGGCTGGTGGCTAGGGAGCCGCATTAGCCGCCGCTTAAACGCTGCCCGCACACAAATCCAAGAAGGCTTTTTAGAATCGATCTTCTCGGTAATGGGTTGCTTGTGCCAAGCCGACGGTAAGGTCACCGATGGCGAGCTTGGCGTGGCCGAAAAGCTGTTCGACCAAATGCATCTTCAAGGCGAACAGCGAGCCAAAGCGCGAGCCGCCTTCGAGCGCGGACGCGCCGACGGCTTTAACCTTGATGCAGAGCTGGCGAACGTTAACCGATTGACCCAGCGCCAGCCGGTTTTACGCCAAGTGTTTTTGCAGGTTCAGTTAACCGCCATCGCTGCCGACGGCGTGCTGCATCCTGCCGAGCACGAGATGATTTTGCGCGTGGCCCGTGGGGTTGGCTGTAGTGAAGCGGAAGTGCAGCAGATTGAAGCCATGCTTCACGGTGCCGCCGCGAATTCGCAGGGTTCCAGCGAAGAGGCATTGAAAGACGCCTATCAAGTACTAGGGGTGAGTGAAGATGCCAGCGACGCTGAAATTAAAAAAGCGTACCGCCGCCTGATGAGCCAAAACCATCCCGATAAACTCGCCGGTAAAGGGCTGCCTGAAAGCATGCGTGAAGTGGCCCAGGCACGCACCAGCGAAATTGGCAACGCTTACGAACGCATCCGTAGCGCCCGAGACCGGTAGCTCGACAGGTTTCTAAGCACTCGCTACAGTAAAATCTCACCGCGCTGCTTAGGAGCTGCCTCATGATAACGAACTACAGTTTTCCGAACTCTCGCTCGATGCGTGTTACCTGGACACTTGAAGAACTCGGCCTAGAGTACCGTTGCCAACATGTCGCATTGGATAGAGGCGAGGGACAAACCGCTGAGCACCTAGCCCGCCATCCAGATGGCAAGGTGCCAGTGATTGAGGATGGCGAGCTAACGCTGTTTGAATCGGCACCTATCTGCCGTTATCTAGCCGAGCAATACGGTGATGCCAGCCTTCTGCCAGAAAGCGCCGCTGAGCGAGCGCAAGTCGACCAGTGGCTAAGCTTTATCGTCACCGAACTCGAGCAACCGCTGTGGCTTCAGGCCAAGCATAAATTTGCGCTCCCCCAAGATAAGCGCGTGCCTTCAGTATTGCCTACCGCCGCCTGGGAATTTCAGCGGGCACTGCTAGCACTAGAACGCCGCTACAAGGGCCAGGAGACGTTAGTCGGCGAGACGTTCACCCTGGCAGATATCTTCCTTACCCATACGTTAACGTGGGCAGCCAGTATGAAACACCGACTGCCTGAACCCCTAGCGGTCTACCGCGCACGTCACGCTGAGCGCCCAGCGCTAGCCCGTGCCATGGAAAAAGAGCAAGAAGCGGCAGTTGATCGCTAGGTAACCGCCCCATGAGGTAGAACAGCGCTGTAGACAGCAAAGTAGTGGCAAATACTTCCGGCAATCACAAACAGATGCCAAATAGCGTGATTGTAGGGAATGGCACGCACGGCATAGAAGATAACCCCTAGCGTGTAGATGATTCCCCCTGCGGCAAGCAGAGCGATGCCGGTCACCGATAAACTGGCCGCCATCTCTCTAGAAGCCAGGACGATCATCCAGCCCATCAGTAAATAGATAGCCACGCGTAGTACCGCGAAACGCTGTGGCCAGAGCAGTTTGCAGCCAATCCCCACTAGCGCTAGCGACCACACGGCGGTAAATAACACCCAGCCCGTGGTGCCACGCATATTAACGAGCAGAAAAGGCGTATAAGTGCCCGCGATAAGCAAGTAAATTGCGCAATGGTCAAGCAGCTGGAAGCGTTGCTTCCAGCGCCGATGAGCAATGCCATGATAGAAAGTCGAGGCAGTATAAAGCAGGACTAGCGTGGTGCCGTACAGGCTCAGGCTGACAATTTTCCA
The DNA here is from genome assembly GCF_014897885.1 of Halomonas sp. 3D7M. NCBI lineage: Bacteria > Pseudomonadati > Pseudomonadota > Gammaproteobacteria > Oceanospirillales > Halomonadaceae > Halomonas > Halomonas sp. 3D7M. Next base: position 49,417 of record NZ_JABUZF010000247.1, read on the forward strand.
AGGGTCGACGTGGGCGGCTAAGCTCGCTACTACCAGCAGTACGACCATACCCACCAAGCTGAGCACAGCGCCAACCCCGTGGGTAATGCTGTGTAACCACTCTTCGACAATGCTGAACTCACCCTGCTGTTGAGGCAGCACGTCATGCCGTTGTTCATCTAGAGCTTTCATCCTGGGGCGCTCCCGATATGCCACGCCCCACCATTATCACTCCATGCGTTCAATACCTACAACGCTGGCGCAGGTAACGTGGCTTTAATGACTTATCATCCAAGGCCGTGCGGAAGGGAACATTTTATTACCTTCCGCCGTATAAAATACTTGGGGCTTATGACGTTCTTGATGACAACAGCCTTTTTCGTGCTCACTATGCTGGTTACCATGCCTGGGCTCATGTGCGGCTTTTTCATTCCGTGCAAAAGCGCTGCGCCGCGCTGGGTCCATCGTTAATAACTGAGGGGCGACCAGCAGTACTCGTGGTGACAGCGTTCCACACGTTGGGCAAGCGCAAGCATCACCTACTTCGCGCAGTGGAACCAGTTCGTGGAACAAGCCATGGGTAGCACACTTATAGTCATAGAGAGGCATACCACTTTCTCCTTGTTAGCATCCATTTTAAACAGGCAGCGATACTGGCGTGTCGCTGCCTTTCTCAATGCAGCGGTGGCTAAGCGCTCTACTTATCTTTGGAGAGCGGCAGATCAGCCCCCTGGGCAACCTGCGCTCCAGGCCCATTGGCATTCGGCTTCACATCAATATCAAAAATATCCGTTGGCAGCCAAAGTGTTGCGCAAGCATTGGGAATATCGACAACGCCACTGATATGCCCTTGTACGGGCGCGCAGCCTAGCAGCGAGTAGGCTTGAGCACCGGTGTAACCAAACTTTTTGAGATATTCGATGGCATTGAGAACAGCCTGACGATAAGCCACATGTACATCCAGGTAGTGCTGTTTACCCTGCTCGTCTACCGACACCCCTTCAAAAATCAGGTAATCATCGTATTTCGGCGTGATAGGGCTTGGCTTGAAAATAGGGTTCTTGATGGCGTACTTCTCCATCCCGCCTTTGATCAGGTTAACCCGCAAGTGGATCCAACCGGCCATCTCAATAGCGCCACAAAAGGTGATTTCCCCATCACCTTGGCTAAAGTGCAGGTCGCCTACCGACAAGCCACCATCTTTAACGTAAACGGGAAAATAAATTGTCGACCCACGCGATAAGTCTTTGATATCACAATTACCACCATGTTCACGGGGCGGTACTGTTCGCGCGCCTTCAGCGGCAGCTTGTTGCTTGGCAGTGCCTGACAATTTACCCATATGCGCCGTATCGGCGTAGGGCAGCGCGGCTAACTGAGGGATACGGTCAGGCTCGGTATCGTAAAGTGCTTTTTCCCGCTTATTCCATTCAGCCAACATCTCTTTTGAAGGTAGGCAGCCAATCAAGCCGGGATGGATCAAACCAGCAAACTCGACACCAGGAATATGTCGGGATTTAGTGAACATGCCATTAAAGTCCCAGATCGACTTTTGAGCCTCTGGGAAGTGCTCGGTTAAAAAACCACCGCCATTCTGTTTAGAAAAAAAGCCATTGAACCCCCACTGACTCTCCTCAAAGGTACCAATATCAAGAATATCGACCACCAACAAATCACCAGGCTCAGCACCTTCAACCCCCACAGGACCTGATAAAAAGTGAACCTGGGTTAAGTCCACATCGCGCACATCGTCGGCGCTATCATTGTTATGGATTTGCCCGCCAGTCCAGTCATGACACTCAACGATAAAGTCGTCGCCAGGCTTTACCATGCAGGCCATGGGTATATCGGGATGCCAGCGATTATGGATCTGTTCGTTCTCGTAAGGTGATTGTTTAAGGTCAATTTTAATAATTGTTTCAGCCATAACAAACCTCTGTCACGTAACGTAGGATAGTCAGCGTAGAGAAGATCGTTTCCCCTACCCCACTATGCAAAATAGTCACTCAGACAGTTATAAGCTAATTACATCTCGACTATTACGCAGCCTTAACGAAACTCAGCCGAGTATCTGCTCAACAAATACTCAGGAGAGCGGGCTTTAGAAGCTTTCAGACAGAAGAGCGGTTCAGCAGTGTGACAAAAGGGCTTAGTCACCCTTTACGTTCAATATCGACGTCGCTGGCCTGGGTAAAATCGTCCAGCGCCATCATATGGCCAAGCTTGCCCGCTTTGGTTGAGAGATAGTGCTCATTATGGGGATTTAGGCCTGTGGTAATCGGCAGGCGCTCAACCACGTTCACGCCATCCCGGGTTAAGGCATCCACCTTACGAGGGTTGTTGGTCATCAGTTTTAATGCCGTGATACCCAAGTGGTTAAGCATCGGCACACACAGGTCGTAGCGACGCATGTCCGCACCGAAACCAAGTTGCTCATTGGCTTCAACCGTGTCTGCACCTTGATCTTGCAGATGATAAGCACGGATTTTATTCAGCAGCCCAATACCTCGCCCCTCCTGGCGCAGGTAGAACAGCACGCCACGACCTTCTTCGGCAATACGCTTGAGCGCTTCTTGTAGCTGATAGCCGCAGTCGCAGCGCATGGAAAACAGCGCATCGCCGGTTAAACATTCAGAATGCACGCGCCCCAGTACTGGCTCGCCGCCGCTCACATCACCTAGCGTTAAGGCGATATGGTCTTTACCCGTAGCTTCGTCTTCGAAGCCGTGCATGGTGAATGTGGCCCAAGGGGTGGGCAGCCGGGAAGCGGCAATGAAGCGAATGGTCACAGGTTACCTCGTCGATTAACCAAACCAGCTAACCACACCGGTGTTGGAAAAATAAGAAAACATTCTACCAGGAAGCAGCGGTAGCCTCACGGTCTCAACAGGGAGAGGCGTTTTTAAGTACGTTTTTCAGTACAATTGCCGCCTTCAGACACAGTTATCTTCAAGTACCGTTATCTTCAAGTACAATGACTCCCTTACAATGCGGGCAAACTTCTCAAGAGCAAGTGTTTATGACCACCACACCTTTGCAAAACGACCGTTTTCTTCGTGCGCTGGCTCGCCAGCCCGTCGACCGCACTCCGGTGTGGATGATGCGCCAAGCAGGCCGCTACCTGCCAGAATATCGCGCCAGCCGCGCCGATGCTGGCAGTTTTATGGATCTGTGTCGCAACCATGACCTAGCTTGTGAAGTAACGCTACAGCCCCTTGAGCGTTACCCGCTAGATGCCGCCATTCTATTCTCCGACATCCTCACAATCCCAGATGCAATGGGGCTAGGGCTCTATTTCGAAACCGGTGAAGGCCCTAAATTCAGAAAAACCGTACGCACCCCAGAAGAGGTTGCAGCGTTAACGGTACCCAACGCCGAGCGCGATCTCGATTACGTGATGCGTGCCGTATCGACCATTCGTCGTGAGCTGAACGGCCGCATGCCGTTGATTGGCTTTTCGGGTAGCCCCTGGACGCTAGCCACCTACATGGTGGAAGGCGGCTCCAGCAAAGACTTCCGTCATCTGAAAACCATGCTTTACGATACGCCAGACACCATGCACCAGTTGCTGGATACCCTGGCACAGTCGGTAACCGACTACCTAAACGCGCAAATTCGCGCGGGCGCTCAAGCGGTACAGATTTTTGATACCTGGGGCGGTGCGCTTTCAACCCCCGCCTACCTGGAATTTTCGCTGCGCTACATGGAGCAAATTGTCTCCGGCCTGATTCGTGAGCACGATGGTCGCCATGTGCCGGTTATTCTGTTTACCAAGAACGGCGGCCAATGGCTGGAACACATCGCCTGTGCCGGAGCCGATGCCCTGGGCATCGATTGGTCCACCGAGCTTTCCGACGCCCGCTCCCGCGTGGGCCATAAAGTCGCGCTGCAGGGCAATCTCGACCCCAACGTGCTGTTCGCCCGCCCCTCGGCCATTCGCGCCGAAGTGGCTCCCC
>NZ_JABUZF010000247.1:53391-83517 GCF_014897885.1 Halomonas sp. 3D7M
CCGGGCCACGTCTTTAACTTGGGCCATGGCATCAGCCAGTTCACCAACCCTGACCACGTCACCGCCTTTATGGAGGCGCTGCACGATTTAAGCCCGCAGTATCATCAAGGCATTCCTACCCAAACGAACGCCCCGCGCCCAGGAGCAAAGTAATGAGCGATTTACGCGACGACCAGTGGTTTACCGAAGTATTTGATAGCCACGGCAGCGCTTTCTCGCTGAAAGTCACTGAGAAATTGCTGGATGTGCAAAGCCCCTACCAGCACCTGGAAGTGTATACCACGGAGACCTACGGCAACCTGATGGTGCTCGATGGCTGCGTGATGCTGACCGATCGCGACAACTTCCTCTATCACGAAATGATTGCCCACCCGGCGCTGTTCACCCATCAAGACCCCAAGCGGGTAGTGATTATTGGCGGCGGCGACTGCGGCACGCTGAAGGAAGTGCTGCGTCATCCGGGCGTTGAAAAAGTGACGCAAATCGACATCGATGAAGAAGTTACCAAGGCCGCCGAGCGTTTCTTCCCAGCGCTGGTAGAAGCTAACGGCGACCCGCGTGCCGAGCTGCTGTTTGCAGACGGTGTGAAGTGGGTAGACGACGCTGCCGACGAGAGCATCGACGTGCTGATTATCGACTCTACCGACCCGGTCGGCCCCGCCGAAGGGCTGTTTAAAACCGACTTCCTGAAGCGCTGCCACCGTATTCTAAAAAATGGCGGCGTGATGGTGCAGCAAAGCGAATCACCGCTTTACCACAGCGGCTCTATTATTCGCGAACTGCGTAACGATATGCGTGAAGCGGGCTTTGATAGCGTGGCCACACTGCCCTTCCCACAGCCGGTTTACCCTTCTGGCTGGTGGAGCGTCACGCTGGCCGGTAAAGCGACCAGCGTTGAAAGCTTCCGCGAACAGGCTGCCGCTGAGCATAAAATGCCGCTACAGTACTACACTGGTGATGCTCACCGTGGTGCACTATCGCTGCCGCCTTTTATGCGTAAAGCCTTCGCATAACTTAGCGCCTGCGAATAGCCAAAAAGCCGAGCATTGCTCGGCTTTTTTTATGTGCTTACGTTTACTTGCCCTTTCACGTTAAGGAATAACAAATGAAAACCGTTCGTTGGTTGGGAGTAGGAATTGGTGTTTTAGTACCTGCGATGGCCATGGCCAGCACGCTGGAAACCGTTCAAGAGCGCGATAGCGTGCGCTGCGGCGTCAACGCTGCCCAGCCAGGCTTTTCGTCATTAGATGACAACGACCAATACCGGGGCCTGGATACCGATGTATGCCGTGCCATTGCCGCTGCAGCGCTTGGCGACGCGACAAAAGTAGACTTCGTGCCACTCGACTCGGTAGAACGCTTCACCGCGCTGCAGTCTGGCGAAGTCGATGTCCTATCACGCACCACGACCTGGACCTCAAGCCGTGACACAACGATGGGGATGAACTTTACCGGCGTAAGTTACTACGATGGCCAAGCCTTTATGGTGGCCAGCGATCTAGGCGTGCAAAGCGCCAAAGAGCTTGATGGCGCGGCAGTTTGTACCCAGTCCGGCACCACCAGCGAACTCAATCTTTCTGATTACTTCCGCATCAACGGCATGACTTATGATGCTGTCGTTTTTGATGCGCCTGAGCAGTCTATTGCCGGCTTTGAAGCGGGCCGTTGCGACGTTTTAAGCTCCGACGCTTCCCAACTGTATGCCCAGCGGATGCAGCTTGCTGATCCCGACATGGCGGTCGTGCTCCCTGAAATTATCTCGAAAGAACCGCTAGGCCCAGCCGTTCGTCAAAATGATGACCAATGGTTCAATCTTGTGAAGTGGTCGCTGTTTGCCATGCTAAATGCGGAAGAGCTGGGCATTACACAAGCTAACGTAGATGAACAGCTTAATTCGGAGAATCCTGATGTCATGCGCCTGCTTGGTCAAGATGGTGACTTTGGCGAGCCAATGGGCATCAATACCGATTGGGCGTACCAAATCATCAAGCAGGTGGGTAACTACGCCGATATCTTTGATAGAAACGTTGGTGCCGACTCTGATTTCAAGATTGCCAGAGGCTTAAACGCCTTGTGGAAAGATGGTGGCATTCAGTACGCACCCCCTATTCGTTAACCCTGTTCATCCTTCAAGCCCGTTAATCCATCACACTGAGCGACACTATTTTTTAAGCTAACAGCCACATTAGCGACTATGCATCAAAATAGAGCAATCACTAGTCGCTAATGTTTCTTTTTGCACCAATACTTTCGTATACAGCAGGCATTTTGCGTTGAAAAGCGCTGAATTTGACGACATATCCTTTCTGGCACCTTCCTTGCTAGCTTCTAGTGTCATGCATCTGCATGCATAACGACATTAAATCGAGTAAGGGGAACGACCATGATGAATAAAAAACACTTGGTACTGCTGGCCTCCGCGGGTGCTATCACGTTGGCCGGTGTCGCCACTGCTCAAGCTGATACGTTAGAAGACACGATGGAACGCGGCGCCGTACAGTGCGGCGTCAGCGACGGCCTGCCAGGCTTTTCCGCCCCGGACGATGAAGGTAACTGGCAAGGACTCGACGTTGACGTATGTCGTGCCGTTGCCGCCGCCGTTCTCGGTGATGCTGATGCGGTGAACTACATTTCCCTGAACGCCGTAGAGCGCTTTACGGCCCTGCAGTCTGGCGAAGTCGACGTACTATCACGTAATACCACCTGGACCACCACTCGTGACACCACCCTGGGCCTCAACTTCACTGGCGTGACCTTTTACGACGGTATCGGCTTCCTAGTTAACCGCGATCTGGGTCTGAGTGGTGCAGACGAATTGGATGGTGCCGCTATTTGTATTCAGTCTGGCACCACTACCGAACTCAACGTAGCCGACTACTTCCGCGCCAACGATATGCAGTTCGACCCCATTGTATTTGATACCTCTGAACAAACCGTGGGTGGCTTCCAGTCTGGGCGCTGTGATGTATTAACCTCGGATACGTCTCAGCTGGCGGCACTGCGTATTCAGCTAGATGACCCGGACAGCGCGGTCATTCTACCCGACATTATTTCCAAGGAGCCTCTGGGCCCTGTGGTACGTCAAGGCGACGATGTATGGTTTAACATCGTGAAGTGGTCGTTATTCGCCATGATTAACGGCGAAGAGTATGGCGTCACCAGCGAAAATGCCGAAGAGATGCTCAGCTCTGAGAATCCTGATGTTGCCCGCCTACTTGGCCAAGATGGCAACTACGGTGAAGGTATGGGCTTAGAAGCCGATTGGGCCTACAACATCCTGAGCCAAGTCGGTAACTACGGTGAAAGTTTTGAGCGCAACGTCGGTATGGGCTCTCCGCTTGAAATTGAACGTGGTGTTAACGCCCTCTGGAACCAAGGTGGCTTCCAGTACGCACCGCCGATTCGCTAAGCGTCTCGTTTGACCCCGGCCCGCCGCTCCATCCTTCCAAGGGCATCGGCGGGCCATTTGATTGACCGTCAGTATCGCGGAGACGCCTTCCATGTCCGTAAGTCCTAACACTCGTCCCGCTGGCCACAAGCCGCCGTTTTGGCGAGATCGCGCCAAACGTGCGCTTATTTTCCAGCTACTCCTCGTCGCCGCTGTGGCAGCTTTTTTGTTCTACATTGTCGGTAATGTCCAAGACAACTTATCCGCACGTGGTATCACCACCGGGTTTGGTTTCTTGGGCAACACCGCAGGTTTTGGGATTGTGCAGAGTCTGATCGACTACTCATCTCAAAGCACTTATGGCCGCACCTTCTTGGTCGGCTTACTGAATACGTTGCTGGTGGGTGGCCTAGGGGTATTGGCCGCGACCATCATTGGCTTTATTGTGGGCATCGCCCGCCTGTCGCCTAACTGGCTGCTAGCGCGCTTAGCCACTGCCTATATCGAAACTTTCCGCAATATCCCGCTGCTACTGCAAATATTCTTCTGGTACTTTGCGGTATTACGCACGATGCCAAGCGCCAGAGATAGCCTGGCATTTGGTGAAGTCATCTTTCTCAACGTACGCGGACTGTATTTACCCCAACCGCTGTTTGAGTCTGGCTTTGGCTTGATCCCTCTTACCTTCCTTGTCGCCATTGTTGCCAGTATTGCCCTGGTGATATGGAACAAGCGTCGCCATGAAGCCACAGGCAAACGCCTACCGGCTTACTGGATCTCGTTTTTACTGATTTTTGGCTTACCGCTGTTAGTGCTAGTTGCCACTGGCGTGCCAGTCACCTGGGAAATGCCGGAACTACGCGGCTTTAATTTCCGTGGCGGTATTACGGTAATCCCTGAGTTCCTCGCGCTTTGGCTGGCACTGTCGATTTATACCGCCTCGTTTATTGCTGAAATTGTCCGCTCTGGCATTCAGGCAATTTCGCACGGGCAAACGGAAGCTGCACAGGCACTAAGCCTGCCACGTAACCTGGTACTTCGTCTGGTGGTTATCCCTCAGGCACTGCGCGTCATTATTCCGCCGCTAACCAGCCAGTACTTGAACTTGATTAAGAACTCGTCGCTGGCAACCGCCATCGGTTATCCCGACCTTGTCTCGGTGTTTGCAGGCACCACGCTGAACCAGACCGGCCAAGCCATTGAGGTCATTGCAATGACCATGGCGGTCTACCTAACCATCAGCCTGCTGGTGTCCATGTTTATGAACTGGTTCAACGCCCGAGTGGCACTGGTTGAACGCTAGGCCGACGGTGAGGATATTTACATGATCCATAATCAAACAATCATTAAAGAGCGGCCAGCCCCCAGTAGTTCTGTCGGGGCGGTTGCCTGGCTACGTGCCAATCTGTTCAACGGCCCGATCAATACTATCTTTACCCTAATCGGGCTTTACATACTCTATTTGCTTGTCGTTCCCACCGTTCAGTGGGCGTTTTTGAATGCTGATTGGATCGGCACCACACGAGATGACTGCTCTCGGGAAGGGGCTTGCTGGGTATTCATCAATGCACGCTTCACCCAGTTTATCTACGGCTTGTATCCCCGTGAGGAAATCTGGCGAGCCAACATCGTCTTTGCTGGTTTCTTTACGCTGATAGCCTGGCTAGCTATTCCCCGCCTGCCCCTCAAACGTTGGGTGGCGATATTCGCGCTCGTCGGTTTCCCCATCGTTGCCTATGTGCTGCTGCACGGCGGCTACTTTGACATGCCTCGCGTGCCTACGCATCGCTGGGGTGGCTTACTGCTAACCCTGCTGCTGGCCACCGTCGGTATGGTGGGCGCACTGCCTATCGGCATTGTGCTGGCGCTGGGGCGGCGCTCCAATATGCCCATCGTGAAAAGTTTCTGCGTCGTATTTATCGAGTTCTGGCGTGGGGTACCGCTGATTACGGTGCTATTCATGGCCTCGGTAATGCTGCCGCTGTTCCTACCCTCTGAAATGAATGTAGACCGTTTAGTACGGGCGCTGATCGGCCTAACGCTATTCCAAAGCGCCTACATGGCCGAGGTGATTCGTGGCGGCCTGCAAGCCATTCCAAAAGGCCAGGAAGAGGCTGCTGCTGCGCTTGGCATGACCTACTGGAAGCGTATGGGGCTGATTGTGCTTCCTCAGGCGCTGAAAATGATGATTCCCGGCATTGTGAATACCTTCATTTCGCTGTTTAAAGACACCACCCTGGTCATGATCATCGGGCTATTTGACCTATTGGGGATCGTGCAAGCGGCGCTGGCCGACTCACGCTGGCTGGGCTTCTCACTGGAAGGCTATGTCTTTGCCGCCTTCATGTTCTGGGTCTTCTGTTTCAGCATGTCGCGCTATAGCCAGTATTTAGAGCGCAAGCTACACACCGGTCATAAGCGCTAACGCCGCTTTTATTAACGATTTTTTAGCAGGATAAAGACATGACTCAAGCAGCTACCGACATCTCTGGCACCCCGACTTCTGATCTAATGGTTGAAATGCGCGGCGTTAATAAATGGTACGGCGATTTTCACGTGTTGCGCGATATCGACCTGGAAGTAAAGCGCGGCGAGCGTATTGTTATTTGCGGGCCTTCAGGCTCGGGCAAGTCAACCTTGATTCGCTGCATTAACCATCTGGAAGAGCACCAGCAAGGCGATATCGTGGTAGGCGGCGTACCGCTTACCCAAGACGTTAAGCGTATCGAGCAAATCCGCCGTAGCGTGGGCATGGTATTCCAGCACTTCAACCTCTTCCCTCACTTAACCGTGCTGGAAAACTGCTGTATAGCGCCCATGTGGGTGCAAAAAAAGCCGCGTCGCGAGGCGGAAGAAATGGCCATGCAGTACTTAGAACGGGTGCGTATTGCTGAACAGGCGCTTAAGTACCCGGGTCAGCTTTCCGGCGGCCAGCAGCAGCGGGTCGCCATTGCCCGCTCACTGTGCATGCACCCTGACGTCATGCTATTCGACGAACCAACGTCGGCGCTTGACCCAGAAATGATCAAGGAAGTGCTAGACGTCATGGTGGAGCTTGCCAATGAAGGCATGACCATGCTGTGTGTGACCCACGAAATGGGCTTTGCCAAAACCGTTGCCGACCGGGTGATTTTTATGGACCAAGGGCAAATCATCGAAGAAAACGCCCCTGAGCCGTTCTTCAATAACCCGCAGTCAGAACGTACCCAGCTATTCTTAAGCCAGATTCTGGGGCACTAAGTAACGCAATTGATAAAGCAGTTGATAAAGCAATGGGCCTCATCGAAGGCCCATTGTTATCTGCAACGATGCCGATTCATTGCCCGCTCTCTCACAACCACTGCCAACCCGACTAACTCCCCAGCGGGGTAATACTGGCAGGCTGCAGGGCAGGTTGCTCGCGGTGTTGCGTCAGCGGTTTATTGGCGAGTGCTGTGAGCAATATCTGTAGTGGATCGCCATGGCTCACCACCAGCACCGTTTCGCCTTCACAGCGGCGCTCTAGCTCCTCAATCACTGCATACATCCTTGCGGCGACCTTGCTGACCGCCTCCACCTGATGCTGTTGATGCTCAGCATCCTGGGCATCTAACTCCCAGACGTCAGGGTAATGCCTATCCGGTTGGCCATCGAGTTCACCGAAGTAACGCTCACGAAGGCGCTCCTCTTTTTCCAGCGTTAAGCCAAACGCTGCAGCAACTCTTTCAGCGGTTTGTGTTGTCCGCAAAAAGTCTGAGTGCAGCACCTTGGTGGGCGTCGGCCAACACCATTGTGCAACGACTGTTGAGAGCTGCTCTTCGCCCAGAGGCGACAAGCCGAAGTCGCAAAGCCCACGCCCAGGCGAACTAATAATGAGGCCTTGTTCGTTCGCTTGGCTATGGCCATGGCGCATCAACAGATAGCGATTTCGCCAATGGTAGAAGGCAGCTGTGAAAGTGTTTGACATATCTTCGTAATAAACCCTAGATTGAAAGAGATCGTTTTCGAAAAATAAACATCTAGCGCTACAAATGTCCACTTACGAAACGTACGCGCAGTAAAAGAAGCGCTGAATTCGATAGTGGATAGCACAACACAAAAATAACGCACATAAGAGGCTAACTATGGAAACGTCACGTTTCTGCAAGCGTCCGCTTGCCATGCTAGCGGCTGCATCACTGCTCCCCTTCGCACTCCTCTCTACCCATGCCTTGGCAGAGTGCGAGCGTGGTGACCTGGACCCACTGTACTGCGATGAAAACGGCGACATGGTGGCTGATCGGCCAAGCGACGAGTCTGGATGGGCAAACCCGGACACGCTTATTTTTGCTTATACCCCGGTAGAAGATCCGGCCATTTATTCGGATATCTGGCAGCCCTTTATTGATCATCTATCCGAGGTCACCGAACGCGATGTGCGCTTCTTTGCTGTTCAATCTAACGCCGCCCAAGTCGAAGCCATGCGCAGCGGGCGCTTACACATTGCTGGCTTCTCGACCGGCCCGACTCCTTTTGCCGTGAACTTAGCAGGCGCGGTCCCCTTCGCACTGATGGGGTCAGATGATGGTCAGTTCGGCTACACCCTGCAGCTATTTACCCACGTAGACTCAGACATTGAGAGCCTGGAAGACCTCAAGGGCAAGCGTGTTGCCCACACCTCGCCAACGTCCAACTCCGGTAATCTAGCGCCGCGTGCCTTACTGCCAGAGCTTGGCATCACTCCCGAAGAGGATTACGACATCGTTTACTCGGGCAGCCACGATCAATCGATGCTGGGCGTCGTCGCTCGGGATTACGATGCCGCGCCGGTGGCTTCTGAAGTGGTCGAACGTATGGCAGCACGCGGCCTTTACGATGAGGAAGATGTACGTCTGATCTACGAATCTGATCGATTCCCAACCACTTCCTATAACTACGCCCATAACTTACACCCGGATCTTGTAGAAAAAATCGAGGAAGCCTTCTTTACCTTCGATTTTGTCGGCACCGAGCTTGGCGAGGAGTTTGAAGGCGTCGAAAAGTTTATTCCGATTAATTACAAAGATAACTGGCAAGTGATTCGTACCATCCAGGCAGCTAATGACGTGAGCTATACACGAGAAAACCTAGAGTAATAGCGATTGCGCCGCCCCCAGCGGCGCAATTATTTGCCTTTCGATGGAAACAATCACATGCTGGAAATTACCAATCTGGTCAAACGTTATGGCCACAACGAGGCGGTGCTGAAGGGACTCGATCTTAAGGTAGAGGACAACAGCGTTGTTTCTATTGTTGGCGCGTCTGGTGCTGGTAAAAGCACCATGCTTCGCTGTATCAATCGCTTAGTAGAACCTACATCGGGCTCTATCAAACTCAACGGCACCGAACTGGTGAATGTGAAAGGCGCTGAGTTACGCCGTGCCCGGCGCAAAATTGGCATGGTCTTCCAGGGATTTAACTTACTTGATCGCCTCACCGTCATGGAGAACGTACTGGCTGGGCGGCTTGGCTACGTTAATCTCTATCAAGCAATCTCACGTCGCTACCCTCAAGCCGATATAGAGCGTGCATTTACCCTTATGGAGCGCGTTGGGATTGCTCATTACGCCAATAAACGTGCCGATGAGCTTTCCGGCGGTGAGCGCCAACGTGTCGGGGTGGTGCGGGCATTAATGCAAGAACCTGACCTATTGCTGGCCGACGAACCAACAGCATCGCTCGACCCACGCACGTCCGAGCAAATAATGATACTGCTGCAGAGCCTTGCCAGTGAGCTTTCGCTACCGGTATTGATCAATATTCATAACGTTGCGCAAGCAAAAACCTACACTGAGCGCATTGTCGGCTTACGCCACGGCAAGATGATTTTTGATGGCGTGCCTGCAGACTTCAACAAAGACGCTCTTGATGCCATTTATGGTGGTATTGAAGCGCCTGACGATGCTATTACCGAGCAGCCCGGTGCCCATGCTGAGGAGCCACGACATGACGCCGTCTGACTCCCCGTCTCCCCCACGTACCTGGAAAAAACCGCCATTCATTGCCAACCCCATCATCCGGTACGGCATTTTTATTGTCGCGGCGATTTATCTGGTGTGGGCTTTCGGTTCTTTGCCGTTTAACTGGGCGCGCATTTCAGAAGGCTTACCGCGGGCAGCGCGCATCTTTAGCGGGGGCTTTCCACCCAGCCTGGAACGTTACGAGTTGCTACTAACAGGCTTTAAAGAGAGCTTCCAAATTGCCATTCTCGCCACACTACTAGGCGTTTTTCTATCGATTCCTTTTGCGGTGATGGCCGCTCGTAACATCGCCCCGATGCCCATTTACGTGATTGGCCGCGCGGTCATTATTATCTCGCGCAGCTTTCACCCCGTTATCGTGGCTATTTTATTCGTGGCGGCCGTTGGGTTTGGGCCGCTGGCAGGTATTTTAACGCTGACTCTCTACTCCATCGGGTTTGTTGGAAAGCTGCTAGCAGAAGAGATCGAAGAGATTGACTGGGGGCAGGTAGAAGCCATGCGCGCGGCAGGAGCAGGCTACATTGCCACGCTTTATTACGCCGTCTTTCCACAAATATTGCCCCGCCAGGTCGGTCTATCGATGTACCAACTTGATAGCAACCTACGCGCCTCTGCGGTGGTCGGCATCGTCGGTGCAGGCGGTATCGGTGGCACATTAATGAATGCCTTTGGTCGCTATGATTACGACTTCGCCTTTGCGATTCTACTGGTCATTATTGCGGTTATTTTACTGAGTGAAGGCATCAGCGGCTGGGTGAGGAAAAAAATATGGTAGATCACGCTCAGCAACTTGCCGACCGTGTTTGGCATCGCTACGACCGTAAAGAACGCTTAATCCGCTACGCTGTACTGCTAGGCACACTGATGCTGGTGTTCTGGGCGGTTCGCGATATTGATATTTTCTGGCCCTGGGTATGGGACGCGCCCAACCAAATGTCTAATTTGGCTGCGCGCATGTGGCCGCCTAGCCCTGCCGGGTTAAGCAATATTCTGAACGCGCTGCTGGAAACGGTACATATCGCGACGTTGGCCACATTTCTGACTATTTTTCTCGCCTTGCCAGTCGCCTATATCGCCGCCCAGAACACCACCCCCAATCGTGCTTGCCTATGGCTGGGGCGCTTTATTCTGGTCTCCAGCCGCTCGGTTAATACGATTATATGGGCGCTGTTATTCGTGGCTATTTTTGGCCCCGGCGTATTAGCAGGGATCCTGGCGATTGTGTTTCGCTCGATAGGCTTTATTGGCAAATTAATGGGTGAAGCCATTGAAGAAATCGATCGTCGCCCGGTGGAAGCGATGGAAGCCACCGGTGCTTCCAAGGCAAAAGTGGTCGCCTACGCCATTGTGCCCCAGGTGATGCCAGCCTTTTTTGCCATCGTGATTCTGCGCTGGGATATCAACATCCGGGAATCCACCGTGCTGGGACTCGTTGGCGCAGGTGGCATAGGCGTGATTCTGCAAGGCGCTATCGACACCTTTGCTTGGCCGACAGTCGCTACTATTTTGATCGCGATTATCATTTTGGTACTGATTGGCGAAGCCATTACTAGCCTACTGCGCAGCAAAGTGCTTTAACCCCTTTTTACCTTCGCAAGTGTTTGACCAAACGGCAAACGCTTGCCATGGTTAGAGGGTAACTAACGACAAGGAGGACGTACGACGATGACCACCTATATCGTGGTAGCTGACGCCGCCCGCGCGCGTATTTTTACCCGTGATGCGTTGAATCTCACTGAGCATGAGAGCCTTGTACACGCAGCAGGCAGGCTGCACGAAGGTGATTTAATCACCGATCGCCGCGGTGCCGATGTCCATGAATCTACGTCAACCTCATCGCGCTCGTCTGGAGAAGAGGGCGCTGCCTCGCAGCATGAAAATGAGCTGTTTGCCAAAGAAGTCGCCAAGCGCTTATATGGTGCACGCGTCGATAACAGCATGGAAAAGCTTATTATGGTCGCGCCACCGAAATTTCTTGGGCTACTGCGAGAAAAGCTCGACAACACCACCCACAAACTGGTCATTCACACGCTTTCAAAAGATTTGAGTAAAGCTTCCCTGGCCGATATTCAAAATGCCGTTAGCGACTTACGTTAATACTTAAAACATCACCCTCGCTTTTCCACTAAGCACGCTTTTCTGCTAAAGAAGTGGTCGCTTTTGCCGATAGTCGTCTGACCCCTGACGATTTAGAGAGCGACCATGTTTTCGTCCCTGCGAGCCCGCATCTTACTAGCCGCCCTCACGGCCATTATTGTAGCCCTCACCATTAATGGCATAGCCAGCTACACCACCGTCAAGCATCACAACAATCAACAAGTAAGCCGCAATCTCAGTGCCGTCGTTAACGGCAATACCCAGGCAATTAATGAGTGGTTTAACGCTCGCTATACCATGCTGGCCAGTATGGATAATGCTGTTAGCAGCAGCGACCCGCTTGCCGCATTGCGACAGCTGTCTGATTCTGGAAGCTTCATGACGGCTTATATGGCTTATCCCTCTACGTCTGATGCTGTTTTTTCTGATAACTGGCAGCCGCCTAGTGATTATGACCCTCGCCAACGCCCCTGGTATCAAGACGCTGCCAACGCCAAAGACACCATTATCACAACGCCTTATGTCGATGCCCAAACAGGGGGGTTAATCGTTACCCTTGCACGCCCCTTCTACCGTAACGGGCAGCTCGCCGCCGTCATTGGCGCAGACATCACCATTGAAGATGTCATTGATATTGTGGCCAGTATCGCCCCGACACCTTCAAGCTTCGGTTTTTTGACGACGGAAGATGGCACGCTTGTGGCGCATCCTGACGCTGAGTTAACGCTTGAGCCGTCCTCAGTGTTGAGCAGCGATCTAACCAACGACAGCTTGGCCAAGATTATCCAAGCCGAAGAGCCTCAAGCGCTTGAGCTGCAAAACAGTGGCAAGCTGCTGATGGGCAGCACAGTGGGCGGCAGTAGTGGCTGGCAGTTAGTCGTGGCGCTTGATGAGCACGAAGCCACCGCAGGCCTGCGTGCCATTGCGACCACCTCAATTATTACCCTGTTGATTGTCGCGGCCATCACCGCCGTTATATTTGGTGTCCTGCTTTCATTGATGCTTCGTAGACTGCTTGGCGTGCGCAACGCGATGGATAACATTGCCTCGGGAGATGGCGATTTAACCCTACGTTTGCCAGAAGAAGGCAACGATGAAGTGACCCAAATTGCCAGCGCGTTCAACCGTTTTGTCGGCAAAATGGAAGCCGTATTGGTTGATGTCCGCACGAGCAGTGAAGCGGTTCATCACGCGGCCAACGAAATTGCCATGGGTGGTCAGGATTTATCACGCCGTACCGATAACGCGGCCGCAAGCCTGCAGCAAACATCTGCGTCGATTGAGGAAATCACCAGCACCGTTCAACACACTGCCGCATCTGCCCAGCAAGCCAACCAGCTCTCCCATGCCGCATCAAACGTTGCAAAGGAAGGCGGCCAAGTGGTGGCAAATGTCGTCACAACAATGGAAGACATTTCTCAATCCTCTAATAAAATTGGTGAGATTGTCACGCTGATGAACAGCATTGCCTTCCAAACCAATCTACTGGCACTCAACGCCTCTGTAGAAGCGGCCCGTGCCGGCGAACATGGCCGTGGCTTTGCCGTAGTGGCCGACGAGGTCCGCAAGCTTGCGGGGCGCAGCAGCGAAGCTGCCAACGATATTCAAAAGCTAATCGAAGACTCACAAAGCAAAGTCAACAATGGCACCTCTCTGGTACAAAATGCGGGTGCGACGATGCAGGATATTGTTGCCCATATCACCCGTGTTACCGATGTGCTGGAGGAGATTAACGCAGCCACCAGCGAGCAGAGCGACGGCATTAATCAAGTCAATATTGCCGTTGCCGAGCTTGATCGCATGACCCAGGAAAACGCTGCCATGGTGGAAGAGTCCACTACGGCTGCTGAGCAACTGAAAGAGCAAGCGGAGCATCTCGCGGGGACTATCAGCAGCTTTAAACTGTCCCACGCTGCCACGCCTGCTTTGCAAGTGCCCTACCAAACACCTGACAACCAACGTCGCCATATCGCCTAGGGACTACACTATGCATTTCCGCTCATTACGCTCTTTTGTCGTGGCACTAGCAGGCCCTTGCCTGTTAGCCATTGTGGCCGCCCTGGTGGTGTATAACTTGATCGCCGCCTCACACACTCAACAAACCGTGGATGACCACACCAGTGAGCTCATGGAAGGCGCGCTGGATGCCCGCTTAAACGCCATTGCCGAAGCAGAAGGTCAGCGCATTCAGCGCGAGCTGGACAAAGCGATGACGCTGGCCAGCCAACTCGCCATGACTAATGCGTTAATGGGCATGGACGATGCAGAAGGCCAACGCGCGCTCTACTTAAGCCGCCGACAGCTATCAAACCTTGTGCGCCAAACCGTCGCCGACAACCCTGACCTAGTGGATGCCTATATCGGCTGGGAGCCCAACGCTTTTGGAGATGACGCGCGCTACGCGGGTGACGAGCGCTACGGCCATGACGCCAGCGGCCGCTTTATGCCTTGGTGGTACCGCACTGATGATGGCGAGCTGGCGATACTGCCGCTAGGTGAGGACATAGAGAGCGAAACGCCCCTGGCAAGCGGCGTGCGCGAAGGCGAGTACTACCTGTGTCCACGGGAAACCTTAGCCCCTTGTATTATCGACCCCGCGGCTTACGACTTCGGCGGTGAAACCCAGCTAGTCACCTCGTTCAACGCGCCGATCTTGGTAGATGGCGAATTTCGCGGTGTGGCGGGGATTGATTTGGCGCTTAACTTTATCCAAACCCTGTTAAACGATGCTAACCAGGCGCTTTATAACGGCGCTGGCCGGATGACACTGGTGGCGGGACGTGGCGGTTTGGTAGCGGATACCGCTGGCAAAGAAGCCTTGGGCTTGCCCGCTAGCGATTCGCTAAGTGACACGCTATTGGCAGGCATTGAACAGGCAACAACGCAGGGCAGCCTACACAGCAGCATGGCCGATGGTATGTTCCAGCGTTATCAGCCTATCGCCCTTGGCAATACGGACCAGCCCTGGGTGCTGGTACTGCAGCTTCCCGAGTCGGTGGTACTGGCCGAACTGAACGCCTTGCAATACGTGCTCAGTGAGCAGCGTCAGCAAAACACGCTGGGCATGACGCTGGTGGGCTTATTACTGGCAGCTATCGGTGTCGGCGCACTGTGGTGGATTGGTGGACGAATCGCACGCCCTCTTAAACGCCTAGCCAACCGGATGGAAGAGATCGCAACCGGACATGGCGACCTTACCCAACGCTTGCCAGTTCATGGCCGCGATGAGAGCGCAGCGGTAGCAGAACAGTTCAATGCCTTCGCGGAGAAAATCCAAACCATCTTGCTGGATGTACGGCGCAGCAGCGAAGCGGTGAACCATGCGGCCAATGAGATTACCCAAGGAGGGCACGACCTTTCTCGGCGCACCGAGCAGGCCGCCGCCAGCCTGCAGCAGACCTCTTCTGCCATGGAAGAGATCAGCAGTACCGTTGGTCACACCACCCACGCCTCACAGGAAGCCAGCGGGCTTTCCCAAACCGCCTCGGAGCTAGCGTCCCGTACTGACAGTGCGTTTGAGCAGGTGGTCGCCACGATGACGGATATTCGCACCAACTCTGATGAAATTCAGAGCATTGTCAGCGTCATTGATGGTATCGCTTTCCAAACTAACCTACTGGCGCTAAACGCATCCGTAGAGGCTGCCCGTGCAGGGGAGCATGGTCGTGGTTTTGCCGTCGTGGCTGATGAGGTACGTAAACTCGCCTCGCGCAGCAGCGACGCCGCCAAAGATATTCGCCAACGCATCGATGCCTCGGCAGGTAAGGTAGAAAGCGGTACCCAAATGGTGCGTGATGCCGAAGCAGCTATGCATGAACTGGCTCAAAGCGTGACGCGCGTTACTCAAATGCTCGGCGATATCAGCACGGCCGCGCGTGAGCAAAACGATGGTATTAGTCAGGTAAGCATTGCCGTTACCGATCTAGACCAGATGACTCAGCAAAACGCAGCCCTAGTGGAGGAGTCCACCACCGCCGCCGAACAGCTAAAAGATCAGGCGGATCGGCTCGATGCACTGGTGGGTGGCTTCACGCTTGAAGCACATGACAGCCGCCACCCACAGAGCCAACACACGCTGCCTGCGCCAACGCCGGCACAGTACTAAACAGCGATTAAATCAGGCCGCCAGGAGATCGGCAGTAGCGGAGGTTTATCGCTACGCTGGGCTCCGGCGGTCATTATCCTGCCAGGCCTCATTGCGAGGCCCACCTCGTTATCCATCCTGCCTTAGCTCAGTTTACTCCAGGGCGTGCTCTCCCCCTTGCGAACCGATAACTACACGATCTTAAGCATACGCCTAAAGTCGTAATCATTGGTGCCGATAGTAGGGCTGCAGATAGTACTTATCAGATAGTACGTAACAGATAGTACGTAACAGATAGTACCTACAAAGTGGCCTATTTCAGGCCTTAGCTTTCCTAACTAGCGAGACTATATTCATGCTGTCGTCCCTACGCTTGCGTATTCTTATCATCACATTAATGGTAATTACGCTAGCACTGACTATTAATGCCTCAGTCAGCTACCTGACCCTGCAAACACATAATGACCAGCAGGTAACTCAGCAGTTGGCCTCAATTGCACAGGGTAACGCCCTGGCGATTGAGGAGTGGATTGATGCCCGAGCCGCCATATTAGAAGCAGCGCGCACGCCAGTGATCGATAATGAACCGCTTGCGCCACTTGTCCAGTTAGCAGAGTCAGGCGGTTTCCTAGCGGCATTTTTCGGCCAAGCCGATGGTAGCCACCTTTCGTCCGATGGCTGGGTACCTGGCAGCGATTATGATCCACGCCAGCGTGACTGGTACCAAGCAGCAACAAAGCAGGATCGTACTATCGTCTCGCTGCCTTACGTGGACGCTAATAGCAATCAGCTAGTGGTTACCTTTGCTACGCCAGTCAAGCGTAATGGCCGTTTGTATGGGGTGATCGGCGGCGATGTCGTCATCGACAACCTAGTCAGTCAGGTCAACGCTATTCGGCCGACACCTTCGAGTTTTGCCTTTCTAAGTAGCGGTGGCGAGACAGTGATTGCTCACCCCGACACTGCACTGACGCTCAAACCACTGAGTCGAATCAGCGACACCCTGTCCCCTGCATCCATCGAACAGCTAAGTGCTGCGCAAGACGCGTGGGAGCCTATCGAAGTCGATGGCCTGGATAAGCGACTCTCAGTGACCCCCATCGCAGGAACCGACTGGGAACTCGGCGTGGCACTAGACGAGCATGAAGCCACTGCAGGGCTGCGGGCCATCCTCAAGTCTTCACTGTTGACGCTAATCGCCATCATTGCTGTCACGGCGCTGCTGTTGAGCCTGTGGCTCAAACGTACTTTCGCTGGCCTAGAACGGGCGCGTGATGCCCTGGATGACATTGCCAGCGGCGAAGGAGATCTAACCCGCCGACTTCCTGAGCAGGGCCGTGATGAAGTGGCCCAGATTTGCGGTGCTTTCAACCGCTTTGTGGGCAAAATGGAAGCGGTATTGGTCGATGTACGCACCAGCAGTGAATCGGTGCACCATGCCGCTAACGAAATTGCCCTGGGCGGCCAGGATCTATCCCGCCGTACCGATAACGCGGCTTCTAGCCTGCAGCAGACCTCCGCTTCAGTAGAGCAGATAACCAGCACCGTGGAGCACACCGCTGCCTCGGCCCAAGAAGCCAACAAGCTCTCTCAAACGGCCTCGAAAGTAGCTAAAGAAGGCGGGCAAGTAGTCGCCAATGTGGTTACCACGATGGAAGATATTTCCCAGGCCTCCCATAAAATTGGCGAAATCGTCACGCTAATGAACAGTATTGCCTTCCAAACCAACTTACTGGCCCTTAACGCCTCCGTAGAAGCCGCCCGGGCAGGGGAGCATGGCCGTGGTTTTGCGGTCGTTGCTGATGAAGTACGCAAATTAGCAGGACGCAGTAGTGAAGCCGCCAACGATATTCAAAAACTCATTGAAGACTCACAAAGCAGAGTGAATAACGGTACCGCATTAGTGCAAAACGCGGGCGCAACCATGCAGGACATTGTCGCTCATATCACTCGCGTCACCGATGTGTTAGAGGAAATCAACTCCGCCACGAGTGAGCAGAGCGATGGTATTAAACAGATCAATATCGCCGTGTCTGAACTTGACCGTATGACCCAGGAGAATGCTGCCATGGTGGAAGAGTCCACCACTGCCGCTGAACAGCTGAAAGAGCAAGCTGATCATCTTAAGGGCACCATCAGCAGCTTTAAGCTGTCTCAACACCCTTCGGCTCCTCTAACCGTCAACGCAACCAACGCTTTGCCATCGTATTGAGTGACTATCGTATTGAGTGACTAAGGAATCGGCGGCAGTGGAATATCATCGCTGCGCTTGGCACCCGCGGTCATCTCGCGGCAAAGTCGCAAGAACTCTCGCACCCCCGTGGTAAGGTACTTGTGGCGGTGCCAGATGAAAGTGAACTGACGTTTTAAGTCTAATTCCGGTGTTGGCAGAGGCACTAAGCTGCCGCGCCGGAAAGCATCACGCAGTGCTAGCCTGGAAACGCAGCCAATCCCCAGCCCCGACTCTACTGCCCGCTTAATACCCTCGGTATGTTCAAGCTCCAACAGGGTATTAAACCGACTACGCCGATGCCGCGCGGCGTGCTCAAGAGTCATACGGGTGCCAGAGCCCTCCTCGCGCATAATCCAGTCTTCACGCAACAGTTGTTCCAGCTCAAGATGCTCGCGACCCGCCAACGGGTGGCGCGGTGAGCAGAAGACGCACAGCTCATCCTCTACCCATGGCTGGCTAATAATCATATCGTCGTCGCACTGCCCTTCAATCAGCCCTAAATCAAGCGAGTGCTGGCGTACACTCTCAATAATGTGGCGCGTGTTACGCACCGCTAGCCGCACCCGACTACCGGGGTAGCGCTGCATAAAATCGCTGATCAACAGAGTGGCTAGATAGTTGCCAATGGTTAGCGTTGCGCCCACGTCCAATGCGCCTACGCCCTGCTGGCCGCGCAACAGTTCCTCTACCTCTTCGGCCCTGTCCAGCAGAGCCACCGCTTTTGGCAACAGTTGAAAGCCCAACGCATTAAGCTTCAGCCGTTTGCCCATGCGGTCGAGAAGCTGGCAGTCAAATTGACGCTCAAGCTCCGCTAGCGACGTACTGGTAGCAGATTGGGACATAGCGAGGGCACGCGCCGCCTGAGAAACACTTTCGTGCTGGGCGACGGCCACAAAGACTTCCAACTGGCGCAGGGTGTAATGCATAGAGACAACCTATCTTGTTTCGGCGACATATCTATTCTTTAGATAAGTGTTATCAGTATAATTCGCTTAACAGATATATCTCTCTTTATTTAGAATTAGTAGCAACATATTTAGCCATTTTTTATGCTTTTTTAGAATATGGCAGACGAGGCTTAGGCCACTCTGCCCATTGGAGGAGTTAGCATGAGCAAGTTTGCCCTGGAAGAAGTCCTCAGCGTTCACCACTGGAACGACACCCTGTTCAGCTTCCGCACCACTCGCGAGCGTAGCCTACGCTTCAAAAATGGTCAGTTTGTGATGATTGGCCTGGAAGTGAACGGCAAACCGCTGATGCGTGCTTACTCCATCGCCAGCCCCAACTACGAAGACCATCTGGAATTTTTCAGCATCAAAGTACCCGATGGCCCGCTCACCTCGCGCTTGCAGCACCTTCAAGTTGGCGACCAAATTATGGTCAGCCGCAAGCCTACGGGCACGCTGGTATGCGATGACCTGCTTCCCGGCCGCAACCTTTACATGCTTTCCACCGGAACAGGCCTTGCACCGTTTATGAGTCTGATCCAAGACCCAGAAGTGTACGAGCGCTTTGAAAAAGTAGTGCTGGTGCATGGCGTGCGCGAAGTATCTGAACTTGCCTATGCCGACTTTATTACCAAAGAACTGCCTGCTCACGAGTATTTAGGCGAAGAGATTGCCGAGAAGCTGGTGTACTACCCCACGGTCACCCGTGAAGAATTCCACACCATGGGGCGCCTGACCGATCACATTCGCAGCGGCAAGCTGTTTGAAGATACCGGTCTTCCGCCGATTGATCCGCGCCAAGACCGCGCGATGATTTGCGGCAGCCCCGCTATGCTCGACGACACTAGCGCACTGCTAGACGAATTGGGCCTGAATATTTCCCCGCGGATGGGCGAGCCGGGCGATTACGTGATTGAACGCGCCTTTGTTGAGAAGTAAGACGTCAACGGTAAAGAGTAGCAAGTCGAAGGCAGGAAAATCACTTGCTAAGCTATGGTAAAAAGCCCCGCTAAACTGATAGTTTAGCGGGGCTTTTGGTAACCTTAGGCTGCGAAACACCCGTCGCGATTAAACCGCGTCTTTACCGGTTTCACCGGTACGAATACGGATCACTTGCTCCAACGGCATGACAAAGATTTTGCCATCGCCGATTTTGCCTGTATTGGCAACCTGCGTAATGGCATCAATAACCTGTTCCGCCATATCGTCATCTACCGCAACTTCTAGCTTTACTTTGGGCAGAAAATCCACCACGTACTCTGCACCACGATATAGCTCTGTGTGACCTTTCTGACGGCCAAAGCCCTTCACTTCCGTTACCGTAATGCCCTGCACGCCGATATCAGAGAGCGATTCGCGTACGTCATCAAGCTTAAACGGCTTGATAATGGCTGAGATCAATTTCATTGCGACATCCTCTAGCTTGGTGGCCTTTTATTAAAGGTTGGCGGAACACTGCTGTTAGCCAAGCCCGTTAGCGTTAAGCATACACCGCTACAGGCAGAGAATAAAAAATCAACGCCAATGGATTGTAACAATGCACTAAGGCAAAAAGGCCTCCCGATAGGGAGGCCAAAAGAGCACGCCAGCTCATTTAATTAGCGTAAGCTTATTTCTTAACGCTAAATTCGGGATAGGCTTCAAGACCGCACTCAGCAATATCGACACCTTCATACTCTTCTTCTTCGCTAACGCGGATACCCATGATGGCTTTCAGCACCAACCATACCACCAGGCTCGCAACGAATACCCAGCCAAAGATACCAACGATACCGATCAGCTGTGCGCCGAAAGAAGCGTCGCCATTGGTCAGCGGAACCGCCAGCACGCCCCAGATACCCACCACACCGTGTACCGAGATCGCACCGACCGGGTCATCAAGCTTCAGCTTGTCCAGCATGACGATCGCAGCGACAACGATCAAGCCACCCACCGCCCCAATCACCGCAGCGCCCAGCGCAGAGGGCGACAGAGGATCCGCAGTAATCGCGACAAGACCAGCCAGTGCACCGTTAAGCGCCATGGTAAGGTCCGCTTTACGGAACCATAGTTTGGCAAGAATCAGTGCGGCAAGCACGCCACCGGCAGCGGCCGCATTGGTGTTAACAAACACTTGAGCAACGTTGTTGGCAGAGCTGATGTCGGACATTTTCAGTTCAGAGCCACCGTTGAAACCGAACCAACCCATCCAAAGGATGAAGGTACCCAGTGTGGCCAGCGGCATGTTGGCGCCTGGAATCGCGTGGATAGACCCATCTTTACCGTACTTACCTTTACGTGGGCCAAGCACCAATACACCCGCTAAGGCAGCCGCGGCACCTGCTAAGTGAACAATGCCGGAACCCGCGTAATCGGAATAGCCGACTTCAGACAACCAGCCGCCGCCCCATGTCCAGTAGCCAGACACCGGATAAATAAAGGCTGTCATCACTACTGCGAAGGCCAGGAAAGCCCACAGCTTCATGCGCTCAGCAACCGCACCAGACACAATCGACATGGCAGTGGCCACGAACACTACCTGGAAGAAAAAGTCAGAGCGCATTGAGTAGTAAGGCGCATCATCACCGCCTGCGGTCACTGCATCCACGCTGTTTTCAGCGCCAATTAAGAAACCAAGGTTGGGTAGGAAGCCACCCGCGCTGCTGGAATACATAATGTAGTAACCCACCAACAAGTACATGGTGCAGGCAATCGCAAATAGCGCGATATTTTTGGTCAGAATCTCGGCGGTGTTTTTTGAACGTACCAAGCCAGCCTCAAGCATTGAGAAGCCAGCGGCCATCCACATGACGAGCACGCCGCAAATTAGGAAGTAAAACGTGTCGAGCGCGTAGCTCAGATCAGTCAACTCATTCATTTTAAGTTCCCCGTTGAACTATAGAAATGATCCGAAAAAACAGCTTCAAACGGCGTCTGCACCGCGTTCGCCTGTCCGAATCCGAATAACGTCTTCAAGCGGTGTCACAAACACCTTGCCGTCACCGATCTTGCCGCTGTTAGCCGCGCTACAGATCGCTTCCAATACGCTCTCTAACCGGGTGTCGTCCACGGCCACTTCAACTTTTACCTTGGGTAGAAAGTCGACGACGTACTCCGCACCACGATACAGCTCGGTATGCCCCTTTTGACGACCGAAGCCTTTAACTTCAGTCACCGTGATGCCCTGAACGCCGTTGTCAGCGAGCGCTTCACGAACGTCGTCAAGTTTGAATGGCTTGATGATAGCGGTGATGAGTTTCATCCCGGATCTCCCCTGCTGGATTAGGTAGCGGCAGCGCCGCCCGAATTAACTGCTTATCTCGTTAATGCGCATACCATGCCACCCAACTTTTTTTTCTTATAAGTCAGCAGTTTGTTTTATAAAATTCAAGATTATTCGGTGGCAAGGAAGACTTAGCAGCAGCCGCCACTGCCTACTTGCACCATAAAAGAACATTAATAAAAACGCGGCGCTCCATTTCGATGCACTCCTTCGATACACCCCGCCGATAAAGAGAGGCCAGAGGCTAATTTGTAAACGATGCATGCGCATCGACTGCGGGTTGCGTATCCTTATAGTTAGTAAGCAGTGCACATTTATGCGTGGTCATTTAAGGAGAGAGCGATGGCGCCTCAAGATCGCATTAGCCGTTTAGCCCAGCAAATTGGGGATCGTTTACAGAACGCGTCCCAAGCCCCGGAAGATATTCAAAAAGGCGTACAGCAGGTAGTGCGTGGTGCCTTTGACAGGCTGGAGCTGGTGTCACGGGAAGACTTTGATATTTTGATGGATGTATTACAGCGCACCCGCTCACGCGTTGAAGCTCTAGAGCGCCAAGTGGCTAGCCTTGAGGCAGCCGTGGAAGCCTCTACCTCAACGAGCCCTTCCCCCGTTGAAGCAGAAGCACCACCAACCCCCGCTCCTGAACCGAACAGTGATGGTTCAGAGGATAGCAAGCCCGCCTAAATCCAGAACGGACGGCAATAGGTTGACGACGCCTATTGCCGACTACGGGGTGGCTTAATCCGTTGATGTTGATGACGTAAAGAGCGTCCTACCCACCCAATAAACACGAATCAATATCATTGACTTTGATTGTTGTGGTGATACTCTCCGCCTCTTATTCCCTAACTGCTCGCGGATTGTTCACCATGTCTGACTGGTCTTCTTCAACGGCTGCACTCATTGGCACGGGTCTATTACTAGGCTTTTCCAGCGATGTTTTCGCCCAAAACACAACGTCTGGATCCACGCTAAACGCAAACGCTGAAGATACCATGGTGGTGGTTGGCTCCCGCACCCCGACCCAGATCAGTCAGATACCCGGCGCGGTATGGGTGATTGACCAAGAGATGCTGCAACAGCAGACCCGCAATGGTGCAGACCTAAAGACGGCATTGGGGCAACTTGTGCCGGGGCTGGATCTGGCACCGCAAGGGCGCACCAATTATGGGCAAAACATGCGTGGTCGGGGCGTGCAGGTGCTTATCGATGGCGTATCTCTGAACAGTTCGCGGGGGCTTTCCCGTCAGTTCGATGCCATTGATCCCTTCAATATTGAGCGTGTAGAAGTGCTTTCCGGCGCCAGCAGCCTGTATGGCGGCGGTGCTACGGGGGGCTTGATCAATATCATTACGCGCAAAGGCGAAGAAGGCCTGAACTGGCGCACCGAAGCTGGCATCACCACAGGCTTCAACAACAGCGATGATATGGATCGACGTCTGTCGCAATCGATCAGCGGCGGCAATGAGCGGGTTCAGGGCTATCTGGGTACCTCCATTGTGGACAACGGCCGTCACTACGACGGCAGCGGCCAAGAGATCTTTCCCGATATTGCCCAGACCGACCTGCAGGACAATCGCAGCATTGATGTATTGGGCAACCTCTCTTTCCGTTTGACCGACGAACAGAGCCTGGAACTGGGCGCCCAGCTGTATCGTTCCGGCTACGAAGGTAACCGGGGGGTTTACTTTCCCAACCTCGACGCAGCCACGCCTAACTTGAACGATGCCGAGATTCGCGACGGCTACCGTTCACAACGCGACCCGGAAACCGACCGCAAGCTGGTCAACGTCAACTATCACCACGCCAACCTGTGGGGGCAAAACTTCTACCTGCAGGCATTCCACCGGGAGGAAGAGTCCAGCTTTCAGGCATTTCCCTACCCAGTCGCCGACGGTCTGCAGTTTCGCGCATCGCAACAGAACACTGATTTAAGCGGCATTAAAGCGCTGTTTGAGTCGCGCCTGGGTGATGACGTTTCGTTAACCTACGGGCTCGACCTGGATCGAGAAAAATTCGATGCCAGCCAGATGCTGTTCGATACCGATGTCTCGGATGCCACCGGTGGTCTGGTGCAGCAGGCTTCGGGCGTTGAGCCCCGCTATCCAGGCTATCAGGTGGACGGGCTTTCGGGCTTCGTCCAAGGTGACTGGCAGGCCACCCAGGAGCTTAAGCTCTCCGCAGGGTTGCGGCAGCAGCATATGGATGTTGAAGTGGGTGATTTCCAGGGTATTCCCGGCGGTCAGAACGATTACGAAGCCACGCTATTGAATGCCAGCGCCCTCTACGATTACGGCAACGGTCACCAGAACTGGCTGCAGTTTAGCCA
Source organism: Halomonas sp. 3D7M (assembly GCF_014897885.1). Classification (NCBI taxonomy): domain Bacteria; kingdom Pseudomonadati; phylum Pseudomonadota; class Gammaproteobacteria; order Oceanospirillales; family Halomonadaceae; genus Halomonas; species Halomonas sp. 3D7M. Next base: position 77,710 of record NZ_JABUZF010000247.1, read on the forward strand.
GGGCTTCGAGCTGCCAGACCCCGCCAAATACTACGGCAAGAGCCCCGAGGTGAGTGTCGATAACAACCCTCTATCTGCCATCGAGACAGATCAGGTGGAGCTAGGCTGGCGCTACCAGGGGGGTAACTGGATGGCTCAAACGGCACTCTACTACGCTTGGTCGGACAAGGCAGTAGAGAACGCCCAGGATCTGAGCGTCAGCGTAGTGGACGAAAAGAAGCGTGACTTTGGTCTAGAGAGCGCGGTAACCCGTTACTTCGACAACGGCCTGGAGGTCGGCGGCACCCTACACTTAGTGCGTTCCGAGCAGGAGAACAGCCAAGGGGAGTGGGAGAAGCGTGACGCCCGCTATGCATCGCTCTCCTCTTCCACTGCCTTCATTGGCTGGACCGACTACGTGCGCTCGGCGCGCTTGCAAGCCAGCCATACTTTCGATCTGAAAGACGACGCGGATCGTGAGATCGACGGCAACACCACCCTCGATCTATCGCTCAGCCAGGAGACCGATTTTGGCACCGTGAGTCTGGGCATACAGAACCTACTCGATGATCAGTACTCCACCGTCTGGGGCCAGCGGGCCGCTATGTTCTATTCGCCCTACTACGGACCAGAATACCTCTACGACTATCAAGGGCGCGGACGTACTTACACCCTGAACTGGTCGATGGCGTATTAAGCACCGCCCGGCTACTCGCAGGCAGCCGCTCAACAGCGAGGGAATGGGAATGGCGACACTCGACACACTCGCGCCACTCACCACCTATGACCTGCTGGCCCTTGGTCAGCGCTTCGGGATCGATTACCGCTTTCCCGAAGCGCCTGACCACTCCCCATCGCCTTACGTGGCTCGCGGGCGTGTGATCGATTTCGAGATCACCCCAGCCCTACGCGTGACGCACTCAGATCTTGACGTCCTGCACGCTTATGCCTCCACCTCCCGTCGTACCGCTCCGTGGTTTCTCAGTGTGATACTTGAGGGCTGCATCCACGTGGGGCTCGGCCACCAGTCATTTCAATTACAGGCTGGCGACGCCTTCAGTGCGCACTTCAATCAGCAGACCGGGCTTGAGGTCTTCCAGCCAGCACCACAACGCTTACGCACCCTCAACGTATCGATTCTAGATGGCCTCGAGTCTCTCTCTTCCTCGCCCGTTAACGTCGCCCCTCCAGCCACCCCAGTGCTACACACTTGGCAAGTACCGCCGCTCCTTCGCCATAGCCTAGAAACAGCACTGGCTTCGAACTGGTCAGCAGAACGGCAGTGCCTACTATGGCAAGGCCTCGCGCTCCAGTTACTCGCTCATGGCCTGCCTGCCGCTTGCCTCGAAACCGGCGACAAAAACACACAAGATGGCCCCCCTCCGGACCTTTCTCATCGCGATCACCAACGTCTGGAGCGCTTGCGCCAGCAGCTCGAACATTATCCCAACCAGCATTACCGGCTGGAGCAGTTGGCCCGAAATGCCGCTATGAGCCCTAGTAGCCTACGCACCAAGTTCCAGCGCTGTTACGGCTGCTCGATATTCGACTACCTACGGCGTTGTCGCCTGACCCAAGCTCAGGCGTACTTACGCAAAGGTTATAGCGTGCAGCAAACTGCCCACGCCTGCGGCTACCGCCACGCCAGCAACTTTGCTACGGCATATAAGCGGGCCTTTGGTGTCACTCCGCATGAGGTCTTCAAGTGTCGCTAACGTACTATCCATAACTACCCATAACGTCTTGCCGTAAGTTCCCCTACTCTGCATTTTTTGGCAGTGCGCATAACCTCTTTGTCATAGCGCATACCTTTCCAAAGCAATTAAACGCAATAATTCTCATTAACAAATTAGTTAATTGCTTCTCATTGCAGGTACACCCCCATGTCTTTTATGCCTCGCCGTTTGTTACGCTCTCCACTCAGTGCCGCTGTCATCGCGGCACTCACGGCACCCTCGGTTTACGCTCAGGCAAGCGCGCAGGAAAGTACTCTGGAAAGTACAGCGCTAGGCACTGTGACGGTAACCGCTCAGCAGGCGGCCACTAAAGTCGCCACCCCTTTTATTGAAACGCCGCAAAGCGTGTCTACGATTAGCCGCGAACAAATGGAACACCGTGGGGTAGACACCGTTCAGCGTGCCACCGACTATACGCCCGGTGTTTACAGCAATCAGGTGGGCGCCTCCAACCGCTTCGACTACCTGGTACTACGGGGCTTTTCTGACGGCAGCTTGAGCAACACCTTCTTAGATGGTCTTAAAGTGATGGGCGATGCCAACTCCCATAGCAGTATGCGCATCGATCCGTGGTTTTTAGACAGCATTGAAGTGGTGCGCGGGCCTGCCTCGGTGCTCTATGGCCGCGCGTCGCCGGGTGGTGTGGTGGCGCTAAATAGCAAGCGCCCTGAGTTTGAACCAGGCGGTGAGCTACGTTTTCGGGTAGGCAATAATAACCAGCGCAGTGCCGCCTTTGACCTCACTGGGCCGATTGGCGCAGAGCAGCGAGTAGCGTTTCGCCTGACCGGCATTGCCAGCACCGCTGACACCCAGTTTGGCCCCGCTGAAGAGGAGCGCTATGCCATTGCGCCGCGGCTAACCTGGGATATCACCGACGACACCAGCCTAACGGTTGAGGCCTACCTACAGGATGAACCCGAAGGCGGCTACCACTCCGGCGTGCCCTATGAAGGAGCTGTAGTACCCAGAAACGGCAAGCAGATCAGTAACAACTTCTTTGATGGCGAAGCTGACTACAACGCCTACGAGCGTACTCAGCGCATGGCTGGCTATACCCTGGAACATCGCTTTAATGACGACGTAACGGGTCGCCAGCTACTGCGTTATCTCAATTCCGATGTGGTGCTTAATCAAGTCTATGGCTATGGCTGGACGTCACCCACCTCTGACGAATTAACCCGCTACTATTCTGGCAGTGATGAGTCCCTGGAAGCTTGGACTATCGACAATCAGCTTGAAGCCACCGTCAGCAGCGGCTTTATGGATCACACACTGCTTGTCGGGGTCGATTATCAACAGCGGGAAAACGACGTATCGTGGCCCACTGGGTATTTCCACCCCGTCAATGCCTTTAATCCTGTCTATGGTAGCGGGCCGATTGAATTTTACGCACCTACCCGTGAACGCCACGAGATCGATCAAACCGGCGTTTATCTACAGGATCAAATCGCCGTCGATAACTGGCGCTTCACGCTAGGCGGCCGCTACGACTGGGTGAATATCGACAATACCAACCGCGATAGCGGTGACACCAGTTCACTTAGCGACACCCAGTTCAGCGGCCGCGCCGGTGTGGTCTACCTGTTTGATAATGGTGTAGCGCCCTACCTGAGTTACTCCACCGCCTTCACCCCCACTAGTTTTGTGGATGAGAGTGGCGACCTGCTTCAACCAATGGAAGGCGAACAGTGGGAGGCCGGCATAAAACTCCAGCCTAACGGCAGCGCCAGCCAATTCAGCGCGGCGCTGTTCCATATCAGCCAAGAGAACGTCGCGACCAAGGTGCAGCCATCCGACCCTTATCGCGCGGTAGGTGAAATTGAATCCCAAGGACTGGAGCTGGAAGCACAAACCCAGCTAACGGATACCCTCTCGGTTCAGGCAGGCTATAGCTTCACCGACATCACCTACGCCAAAAGCGATGATGGCAACCAGGGTAACAACGCGATTTACTCCCCGCGCCACCAAGTACAGCTGTGGGGCCACTACGAGGCCAATAAGGGCTGGCTAAACGGCGTGGATGTCGGTGTTGGCGTACGCCACTATGCGGATATTGCCGCCGATCGAGCCAACACTGAAACCGTCCCTGACTACACCCTGGTGGATGCCACCATTGGCTACGATCTAAGCCAGCTCGGCGTTGCAGGGGTGGAAACACGCCTCAATGTTAACAACCTGTTGGATAAGGAGTACGTGGCCTCCTGCAACTCGCTGGAGTACTGCTACTTCGGCGCCGAACGCGGTGTGACCGCCAGCGTTCACTACCGTTTCTAAACGCTTGTGCCAAGCGACGTTCCAAGCACTTATCTAAGTCCTTGTCTAAGCATTGCTAATTTATTGTAACCCCACCTGCCCAGGCCACTCAGCCTGGGCATTTTTCCTTGAATACAGGTTTGCAAACAATAAATATTATCGTTTAAATACAGTTCTTATTTTCTGGATAGCCTCTCACCACCATGCGCCACACTAACCTGTTCTCTTTGCTCGCGCGCTGCGGGCTGTTCGCCGTTTGTATGCTGAGCGTTTCTACTGCCCAGGCGCAGTGGGCCACGGTGGACTGGACCATCGCTGAAACACTACTGGCCATTGATGCGCCGGTTAGCAGCGTTGCTCAACAGAGCGATTATCACCAGTGGGTGGGCGAGCCACAGATACCCGACACTGCCACCGATATGGGACTACGCACCCAGCCTAATTTAGAACTACTGGCCCAAGTGCCTCCGGAACAGACGCTTATTTCACCCATGTTTGCCGGTTTGACACCGCGCCTGGAGCGCATTGCCCCGGTCACTTCATTCTCGCTCTACTCGCCCGGCACCGATACCTGGCAAGAGATGCAAACCCTGACCCGTGAGCTGGGCGAGTTAACCGGGCACCAGCCCCAGGCCGAGCAGCTTATTGCAGAGACCCAAACGTTGATGACCATGCTGCGCGAATCTCGCCCCCTCTCTCAGTCTGAAACTGCGCCGCTGCTGATGGTACAGTTTATGGATGCCCGCCACGTGCGGGTGTTTGGGGAAAACAGCTTATACAACGCCGTGCTGGAGCAACTTGAGCTGCCCAATGCTTGGGATCAACCCACCAGCGCTTGGGGGTTTGCACTAGCGGGGATTGAAGCGCTGGCGCGCTACCCAGAAGCAACGCTGGTGATCATCGACCCACTCCCCATCGGAGCCGAAGAGCAGCTTGCAAAAAGCGGCCTGTGGCAGCAACTCCCCAGCGTCAGGCATGACAGGATAGTTCGCCTACCGCCGGTATGGAGCTTCGGCGCACTGCCCTCCGCCCAGCGTTTTGCAAGGGAGTTGTTTGCTGCACTGTCGGCAGGCAGCCCAGCTCAAGTAACCGACTCAACTGTTAACTAAGGTCAGTTTTCCAGGCACACGCTATTTTTAAACGTTCCAATTAACGTAGGGTTATCTCAGGAATAAAAAACTAGCGAGGGGGCGCCATGACACTAGCCATTGTGGCCACGCGCGCAGGGGTTGGGCTGGAAGCACCCGCCGTGCATGTCGAGGTACATCTAGCCAACGGCTTGCCGGGACTAACGCTGGTGGGTCTGCCAGAAACCGCCGTCAAAGAAAGCCGCGAGCGGGTGCGCAGCGCGCTCATCAATGCCGGGTTTGATTTCCCCAACACCAAGCGCATTACCCTCAACCTTGCCCCCGCCGACCTACCTAAAGAGGGCGGCCGCTTCGATTTGCCGATTGCACTCGGCATTCTGGCCGCCTCTGGCCAGATTCCAGTAGATGCGTTAGAAGGCATGGAGTGCGCAGGCGAACTGGCATTGGATGGCAAACTACGCGCCGTACCCGGCGTATTACCCTTTGCTCTCGCCACTCGGCGCGTCAACAAAGCACTGATTATTCCCCGCGCCTGTGCCGACGAAGCCGCGTTAGCGGGCGACTTACCGGTTTTACCTGCCGACACCCTATGGCAGGTCGTTGCTCACTTGCTGGGACAAGAGAAAATACCGCCCCACCAACTGTCTGCCTCGGTGAGATCCACGGCCCCCATTGCCGACTTAGCCGACGTTCGCGGCCAGCATCAGGCGCGCCGCGCACTGGAAGTGGCGGCCGCTGGTGGCCATAATTTG
>NZ_JABUZF010000247.1:83541-84393 GCF_014897885.1 Halomonas sp. 3D7M
AATTTGCTGCTAGCAGGGCCTCCTGGCACCGGAAAAACCATGCTCGCTAGCCGCTTACCGGGCATTTTACCGCCGCTTTGCGAAGACGATGCGCTGCAGGTGGCCGCTGTACGCTCAGTCTGCGGGCTACCGCTTGAAGCAGACTGGGGCCAGCGCCCGTTTCGCCAGCCCCACCACAGCGCCAGCGCCGCCGCGTTAGTGGGTGGAGGCTCAAAACCCAAACCAGGGGAAATCTCGCTTGCTCATCACGGCGTGCTGTTTTTAGACGAGCTGCCGGAGTTTTCGCGCAACGTCTTAGAAGTGTTAAGGCAGCCACTGGAAACGGGGGAAATTCACCTCTCACGCGCCAGTCATGAACGCCGTTACCCAGCACAATTTCAGCTCGTTGCCGCTATGAACCCCTGCCCCTGTGGCCACTTGGGGGACCCGCGTCAGCGCTGCCAGTGCAGCGCCAGCCAGATTCAGCGCTATCAGGCACGGCTTTCTGGCCCACTGCTAGACCGCATTGATCTCCAGGTGGAAGTCCCCGCCTTACCGCCAGAACAGCTCACCGCGCAAACCCAAGGCGAACCTTCCAGCGCCGTGCGCGAGCGGGTGATGGCCGCCCGAGAGCGCCAAATGGCGCGAGGCGCACTCAACAGCCAGCTAAGCGGCAAAGCCTTGGAAGCCGCCTGTGCGCTGGACGATGAAGAGCGCGCTTGGTTGGCAGGCGTGCTGGAAAAACTCAAACTCTCTGCCCGCGCTTACCACCGTGTCCTGCGGGTCGCGCTTACCCTGGCCGACCTACAAGGCGAACCCAAGCCCACCCAGCCACACTTTATCGAGGCGATCGGCTACCGGCAGTTGGATAGG
>NZ_JABUZF010000247.1:84400-94953 GCF_014897885.1 Halomonas sp. 3D7M
TACCGGCAGTTGGATAGGCTGTTGAAAGGTGCCTAGCGATGGTGATTGGCCATTACATCGACAAGCCGTTGGCATAGGGCGTCGAGCTTTCCACCCGTCGCCTCATCCTTTAGCGCGCCTGACTCGTTAAACGCACTGCCTGCCTTCGGCAATGATAGTGGCTGCGGCAGTACGATCAAACTCAGGTTGGCCAACAACTGCTGTCCAAGGGGCAGTGCTCGAATACCGCCCAGCCCACCAGGGGATGCCGCTACCAGCGCAGCCCACTTACCAGCAAATAACTTGAGCCCCGGCGTATCCTGGTAGGGTCGTGACAGCCAGTCCAGTGTGTTTTTCAGCAGCGGCGTGATAAAGCCGTTGTACTCTGGCGAAGCGATCATCACTGCTTGGTGATCGGCCAGTATTTCGCGTAGCTTCAGTACATTATCAGGCATGCCCTGGGCTTCAATATCTTCATCGAACAGCGGGCAAGGGTAGTCTTTTAAATCGATAAAGGTAGCCTTTCCACCCAAGGCCTCAATGCGCTTGGCGGCAAGCTTCGCGAGCTGTTTGTTAAGCGAGCCTTCACGGGCACTGCCCGCTAATACGAGAACTTTTGCTACTGATGATGCCATTACCATTTCCTCTTTATAAGAACGTGTTTGAAAGCCTCACCATTTAACATTTGTGTCTTTTGAGCAAGGCGTTTTTTGCTGATGAGCGGCTAGGCTCGATATGCAAGCTTGCCGCCATTAAAACGTCTGCACTCTGTCATTCAACTTTCACTATTACGGGTGAAAATTAGCAAAAGCTGAAACTGCTCTACTTTTTCTTCCTAAATAGTGAAACCGTGATGACTAAGCCGTTACTAGCGACCGCCCTATTCGCCTTTGTATTTACCAGTGCGGCGCACGCCCAGCAGGATTTTAGCGCCACATTGTCCGGCCATGCCCAGCTACCCGGCAGTAGCTTTGTAGCGGCTCCTTCCGGCGCCGCTGAGCACTACAACGTTTCAGGCCGTTTTACTGGCCCAGAGGGCCGTGCTGAGCAGTTGTATACCAACATGCAAGCCACCGGCTTAGCGCTCCCCTTCCCCAGCCAGCCATTGCAGGGGTTTTCAGGTATTCGCTCACTAGGCGATGATCGTTTCTTGGTATTAACCGATAACGGCTTTGGCTCCAAAGCCAACTCCTCTGACGTCATTCTGATGTTTAACATCATAAAGACTGACTGGGACACCGGGCGTGTCATCATCGAGGAGACCGTTCAACTATCGGACCCAAACCGCAAAGTGCCCTTCCCGATTATGAATGAAGCCACGCCTGGTCGATTTTTAACCGGCGCTGATTTCGATATTGAATCGATACAGCCGGTGGGCGATAGCTACTGGATTGGCGATGAGTTCGGCCCCTGGATTATCCAGGTCGATAATCAGGGTGAAGTGCTGCAAGTGCTGGCCACTAACCCTAGTGGAACGCTGATGCGCTCACCAGACAATGCCTTTGCCCTCACCCCGAACCCTGGCTCGTCTCTCGCTGGTGAGGTGGTAGTGTTTCGCTCCGGCGGCTATGAAGGCATGGCGCTCTCCGAAGACCAAACAACGCTCTATCCCTTGCTGGAAAAACCGATCTGGGACAGCAACGCCAACGCCCCGGAAACCATTGATGGCACCCCCGTGTTAAGAATGTTCGAGCTCGATACTGGAACCGGAGAATGGGGCGACACAACCCGCTACTACCCCTTGGAGTCAGCGGATCATGCGATTGGCGATTTCAATCTCATTGGCGGAACACGCGGCCTGATTATCGAGCGTGATAGCCGCCAGGGTGACCCGCGAGAAGCGTGGGCAGACAATCCCGCTGAGTTCAAACGCATCTATCTTATCGACCTCGGCCGTACAGACGAGCAGGGCGTGCTTGAGAAAATCGCCTATATAGACCTGATGAACATCCAGGATCCAGATGGCATCGCGCCCCGCGGCACGATCAACGGCACCTTTAACTTTCCCTTCGTGACCATTGAGAACGTCGATCGCGTCGATGAGAGCACCATCGTGGTCGCCAATGACAACAACTACCCTTTCTCGATTGGCCGCCAGCAAGGACGCGCTGATGATAATGAGCTGATACTGCTCGATGTGGAGGACTTTCTGAACGCTCAGTAACGAAACTCAGTAGCGAAAATAGGCCTGAGGCAGGGCGCGCGCAAGCGCCCTAGCCTCAGCTTGTTCCTCCCAGCGCTTTAAACATTTACGTTATTGAACGCCCTCAACAACGTTATCTACGAAACCATCCAGAGCTTCAAACAACACTTCACGAATGGGATCGGCCTCATTGACCAAATGATGTCGTGCTTCTGGATGGCGGTGGACCTCGGCATTGGGAAACTTCTCCTCCAACACCGCCAAATTCCACTCCCAATCGACGGTAAGATCTTGCTCACCCTGTAAAATAAGCGTCGGCAGCGGGTTAGGTTCCAATGCTAGCAAACGCGGCATCCAACGTCGCATCGCGGTTATCCAGGCGACGCTTAACCGTTCCGGTTGCAGCGGGTCTTGGTCACGTAGGAACGCCGTAAACTGCTCATCGGTGGAGTTGGGGCGATACTTACGTGGTAGCTCCTTTAGAAAAGGGCTGGCAATCAGGTGCAGCCAGCTAGACTGGCTCCAGCGCCAGGGGCGTACCAATGGCGCTAGCAGCACAATACCGGCCCAGCCTGCCGTTTCACGACGAGTGAGCGCGTCGGTCGCCAAGATGGCCGCCCCCGTACTCTGCCCAACACCTAGCCACGGCGTAGGGGCCATGCCCTGGCATTGTAATGTTGCCTGTAAATGCGCAAGGCAGTGCTGATAGTCGTCAAAATCGTCAATATCAGCGCGTGGGCCGCTGGAAAGACCGTGACCAGGAAGATCCCACAACACCACTCGCCACCCTTTGGCCAGCAGGCAGCCGAGCAAATGGCGGTAAAGGCCTAAATGGTCAAAGTAACCGTGAATCACAAACGCTGTGCCAGTGGGAACAGGCGGGCTCCATACTTGGCACCACAGAGCAAAGCGTCCAGTATCAATAAATCCCGCATGCACTTCGCTGGTATCGTTTAGTAGCGTTTCTAAACCGTAGTGGCGAAAATAGTCATGCACAGCGTCCGTTAGCGTGTCGCCCGGCCGAAGCTGAGAGAGCGATGACTCGCCTGCTGCTTGCCTAAACAAGCCTTCCAGGTGTTGGAAATTATGCATTAACGTCTCTCCGTGAACGCCACCTATCCATTGGCTGAATGATAGCGGAGACCACTACCGCTCTCATCATTTGGTCGAGCATTTTGCTGCTTTACGGCATCGGCTGTTTACATGCCCGCGCAGTTGTGGAAGTATTTTCCACAAATATACATTTACCCTGACCGTGGCACGATAATATCCCACGGGCACCTTTACAGGAGAACCCCATGAGCGAGCGTATCACGCGTCACCGTTTACAGGTGTCAGCAGACCTGGACCGTTTCATCAATGAGCAGGCTTTACCGGGCACCGGTGTCGACGAAAGCACCTTTTGGGCTGGCGTTGACGCCCTGTTCCATGATTTGGCACCGAAAAATCGCCAGCTGCTTGAAGAGCGCGACACGCTCCAAGAAAAACTGGATGTCTGGCACCGTGAAAATCCGGGCCCGGTTAGCGATATGCCGGCTTACCGCAGCTTCTTGAAAGAAGCAGGCTATCTGGTGGATGCACCCAACAGTGTTAAAACCACCACGGCCAATGTAGATCGTGAAGTGGCTGTTCAAGCAGGCCCGCAGTTGGTGGTGCCTGTGAGCAATGCCCGCTATGCATTAAACGCCGCTAATGCCCGCTGGGGTAGTTTGTACGATGCCCTATACGGCACCGATGCGATTTCAGAAGAAGATGGCGCTGAAAAAGGCACCAGTTTCAACCCGAAGCGTGGCCAAAAAGTTATCGCTTATGCCCGTGGTGTGCTTGATCGTGCTGCCCCACTGGCTACCGGCTCTCACCGCGATGCGGTGAAATACGCTATTCGTGATGGCCACTTGGTCGTTAGTCTGGCAGGCGGTCGTGAAACCGGCCTAAAAGATTCCGGCAAGCTGATCGGCTTTAACGGCGAGGCATCCGCGCCTGAAGCCATCCTGCTTACTAACAACGGCCTGCACCTGGAAATCCAGATCGACGACAGCCACCCGATCGGTAAAACCGACCCCGCTCACGTGAAAGACGTGGTGGTGGAAGCGGCACTGACCGCGATTATGGATTGTGAAGACTCCGTTGCTGCTGTCGACTCTGAAGATAAAGTCGGTGTTTACAGCAACTGGCTTGGCCTGATGAAGGGCGACCTGGAAGAGAGCATCGACAAAGGCGGCAAAACCTTCAAGCGGACGCTGCACGCCGATCGTACTTGGCAAACCACTGATGGCAGCACCGTTACACTGCCAGGTCGTTCGCTGATGTTCGTGCGCAACGTTGGCCATCTGATGACCACGCCTGCCGTCCTGGACGAAAATGGCAACGAACTGCCGGAAGGTATTCTGGACGCGGTAGTGACCTCGCTGCTGTCACTGCACGATCTGAAGAAAGACGCCGATCAGCCACGCAACTCCCGCGCTGGCTCAGTGTATATCGTGAAGCCGAAAATGCACGGGCCGAAAGAAGTGGCGTTCGCCAACGAACTGTTTGGTCGCGTTGAAGACATCCTGGGCATGAGCCGCGACACCCTGAAAATGGGCATCATGGATGAAGAGCGCCGCACTACTGTCAACTTGAAGGCGTGTATTGCTGAAGCGGCTTCTCGCGTTGTGTTCATCAACACCGGTTTCCTTGACCGCACCGGTGACGAAATGCACACCGCCATGGAAGCAGGCCCGATGGTTCGCAAAGGCGATATGAAGAGCGCTGCGTGGATCACCGCCTACGAGAAGAACAACGTGCAGGTAGGCTTAGCCTGTGGCCTGCGTGGTCGTGCTCAAATCGGTAAAGGCATGTGGGCGATGCCGGATCTGATGCATAGCATGCTAGAGCAAAAAATTGGTCACCCGAAAGCGGGTGCTAACACGGCATGGGTGCCTTCTCCAACGGCGGCTACGCTACATGCGCTTCACTACCACCAAGTCAACGTAGCGGACGTACAGCGCGAACTGGAAGTCCAAGGCGAACCCGACTTTTTAGATGACCTGCTCACCGTGCCAGTAGCCAAAAACGCCAACTGGTCGGATGAAGAGATTCAGCAAGAGTTGGATAACAACTGCCAGGGCATTCTGGGCTATGTGGTGCGCTGGGTTGAACATGGCGTGGGCTGCTCAAAAGTACCGGACATTCATAACGTTGGCCTAATGGAAGACCGCGCTACGCTGCGTATTTCCAGCCAACATATCGCCAACTGGCTGCACCACGGCATTGTCGATGCGCCGCGAGTGGAAGAAACGCTTAAGCGTATGGCTAAAGTGGTTGATCAGCAGAACGCTGGCGACCCCACCTACACGGCCATGAGCGCCGACTTCGCAGGCTCAACCGCCTTTAAAGCAGCCTCTGACTTGGTGTTCAAAGGCCGCGTACAGCCTTCTGGTTACACCGAACCGCTACTTCACGCGTGGCGTCAGGTACATAAGGCGAAGTAAACGCGCTTTGCGGTATCATCAGCCTCGAGGCGCATGCCTCGGGGCTTTTTTATAAAGGACAATAATAATGACCGTAATGACTGCCGAGCAGATTGAACACTTTTTAGATGAGGTGTTTCCCCAGCGGATGGGCAGAATTGAAAGCGTTGGTGCGATGAGTGCCACCCTACGACTAACCATCGGTGAGCAACACCTTCGCCCTGGCCCCAGGGTGTCTGGTCCGACCATGATGGGCTTTGCCGATGTGGCGTTGTATGTGGCCATTTTGGCGCAAATAGGCCCCGAAGCCATGGCGGTCACCAGTGACTTGAATTGCCATTTCTTACGCGCCGCTTCCGGCGAGCACGATATTGTTGCTCACGCCAAACTCATCAAGTTAGGCCGCCGTTTAGCGGTCGGCGAAGTGCAGATTTTCTCTGCCAGCGATGACACTAAGCCAGTTGCGCATATTACCGCTAGCTATGCGCTGCCAGACAGCCCAACTGGCTAACCACTGCGCTAACGGCTGAGCAGCGCAGTGACGGCTAAGCCTAACCAGCCTGCCATCAGCAGCAAACCACCGATGGGCGTTACAACACCAACGCTAAGCCCTACTAGGGCCATTAGGTACAGCGAGCCCGAAAATGCGGTGATACCCAACGCCCATAGCGCTAACACGATACGCTGCCCTGGTTGAGGGCACTGGCTGCGCCAAGCCAGTACCGCTAACATGGCTAACGTATGCCACGCTTGGTAACGCACGCCAGTTTCAACGATGTCGACCATGGCAGCACTGGTACGCGATGCCAACCCGTGAGCCGCATAGGCGCCTAGTATCACCATTAATGCTCCTGAGAGTGCGACTAGGCACCACCAGGGTTTGTCTGCTCGCTGCATGCGTTACTCCTGTTTATAAATACTCGTTATAAATACTCGTTATAAATACTTGAGAGAAGTACTTGAGATAAGTACTCGACATACGCACTCGATATTTCACTGAGATGATTAACGTTGTCACATACCTTGAGCGGTGCGAAACCGCTACAATAGACAATGTTTTGCCTCACCGAATGGGACACTTACCGTTATGCCTACTCCTAATGAGTCGATACAACTGACGCTCAATGGCGAATCGCATACGCTGGCAGCTGGCCTGAGCGCCGCTGATCTAATTGAGCAATTAGGCCTGACCGGGCGCCGTATCGCTGTGGAAATTAACGAACAGATCGTGCCCAAAAGCCAGCTTGCTCAAACGCATTTAGCCAATGGCGACCAGATAGAAGTCGTTCACGCCATCGGCGGCGGCTAGCGTAGCCCATCACCGTTTTTGCTTTCAAAAGGAACCGCTATGACGCCACTGACTGATACACCGTTTACCGTTGCTGGGCGCGAGTTCAGCTCCCGCCTGCTGGTGGGTACTGGCAAATACAAAGACTTTACCGAGACCGGCGCGGCCATTGCCCAAAGCGGCGCGGAAATTGTCACCTTTGCTGTACGCCGCACCAACTTAGGCCAGGATGCCGATGCGCCTAACCTTCTCGATGTCATTTCCCCCCAGCGCTACACCTTGCTGCCCAACACCGCTGGCTGCTACAACGCCAAAGACGCTGTGCGCACCTGCCGCTTGGCGCGTGAGCTGCTAGACGGCCATAACCTGGTCAAGCTGGAAGTGCTCGGCGATGATCACACCCTCTATCCCAATGTGGTCGAGACGCTAAAAGCCGCTGAGACACTGCTGGCTGATGGCTTTGACGTCATGGTGTACACCAGTGATGACCCCATTGTGGCACGTGAACTAGAAGCGATGGGCTGCTGCGCCATCATGCCGCTGGGCTCACTCATTGGTTCTGGCCATGGCATTCAAAACCCACACAACATGCGCCTGATTGTTGAGCAAAGCAGTGTACCCGTGCTGGTCGATGCGGGCATCGGCACCGCTTCTGACGCCGCCATGGCAATGGAGCTAGGGTGTGACGGCGTGCTGCTCAACACGGCGATCGCTCACGCCCGCGACCCGCTGCGTATGGCTAACGCCATGAAGCTGGCCGTAGAAGCTGGCCGCGATGCCTTCTTAGCAGGCCGTATGCCACGCCGCCAGAGCGCCGATCCCTCTTCGCCTTTTGCAGGCCGAATTAACGGCTGATACAGAGACACCATGACCGATACGAACGACACCACGCCTGAAAGCAACAACACTGCTGGCGCTGAGAGCAACACCACAGGCCCTGAAAATGCTGATGCCCCGCTACACCGGCGGGGGATTAAGAGCTACGTGATTCGCGCAGGGCGCATGACCCCAGCGCAAAGCCGCGGTTTAGAAGACGTTTGGCCACGCTTAGGACTGACGATTGCCGATGGGCGTCAGGATCTGGACACCCTGTTTGGCCGCCAAGCACCGCGCGTGGTGGAAATTGGCTTTGGTATGGGCAACTCACTCATCGAGCAAGCCGAACGCCACCCAGATACCGACTTTATCGGTATCGAGGTTCACGCGCCGGGTGTGGGCAAGCTGCTGGATGAGGTAGATAAACGCGGCCTAACTAACCTGCGCGTTTACCGCGAAGATGCCTTAGCGGTGCTGGAGCAGTGTCTGCCTGAAGACTCATTAACCACGCTACAGCTCTTTTTCCCCGATCCATGGCCGAAAAAGAAGCACAACAAGCGGCGTATTGTGCAACCTGCGTTTGTTGAGCTGATTCGTACGCGCTTAAAACCTGGCGGCACCTTCCACCTGGCGACCGACTGGGAAGCCTATGCCGAGTGGATGGCTGAGGTTATGGACGCCGCACCCGGCTATACGAATACCGCCAGCGCCGACACAGCGCCCTACGTTCCACGCCCAGACTTTCGCCCGCTAACTAAGTTTGAAGCCCGCGGCGAGAAACTTGGCCACGGCGTATGGGATTTGATTTACCGCCGTGACGTTTAAACACAGCGACTAAAGATAGCTCAGCGTCGTTTACGTTCGCTTATCGTAAACGACGCGATGCAGCGTACCGCTACCGCTTTCAAAGGCATCAATATTCGCCAGTGTGGTCTCGGCGATATTGGTCAACGCCTCGGTGGTAAAAAATGCCTGATGTCCAGTGATCAGTACGTTGTGAAAGGTCGTCAGGCGCATGAACTGGTCATCATCGATCACTTTGTGCGATAGATCCTCGAAAAACAGCTGCTCCTCTTCTTCGTAAACATCTAGCCCTAAGCGGCCAATTTTGCCGCTTTTCAGACCAGCGATCACCGCTTGGGTGTCAACCACTCGCCCACGTCCGGTATTAATCAGCATCACACCCTGCTTCATTTGTGCAATGGCCGCGGCGTTAATCAGGTGATCAGTATCGGGTGTTAACGGGCAGTGCAGCGAGATAATATCTGCCTGAGCATAGAGCGACGCCAGCGGCACGTACTCCACAAACGGCTCGGCATTCGGATTTGGAAAAGGATCGCTGGCAACTACTCGGCAGCCAAAGCCATGCATGATATTGGCAAAGATCAAGCCAATCTGCCCAGTGCCAATCACGCCCACGGTTTTGCCATGCAGATCGAACCCCAGCAGTCCGTCTAGGGCAAAGTTGCCCTCGCGCACTCGGTTGTAAGCGCGATAGGTCATGCGGTTCAGGCTTAACACTAAGGCCACCGCGTGCTCTGCTACGGCATGAGGCGAATAAGCGGGCACCCGCACCACGGTAATTCCCAACCGTTCGGCCGTCGCCAAGTCAACATGGTTAAAGCCCGCCGAGCGCAGTGCTACCAATCGTATGCCGCTCGTGTGTAGCTGCTCTAAAACGTCCGCATACAGATGGTCATTTACAAAAGCGCATACAACTTCAAACCCTTTCGCGAGAGGCGCTGTATCGACGTTCAAGCGCGCATCAAAAAAGCTTAATTCGTGCCGATTCGAGGCATTAGCACGAGTAAGGAAGGTTTCGTCATAAGGCTTAGCGCTAAAAACGGCAACGCGCATGGCATGTCTCCTGGCTCTGGATAGATGATCAGCATAGGCAATTCGCCTATTGTCTGCCCAAACGTCACAAGAGGTATTCACCGAGATCAAAGAAAGATGCCGCTATAAAAAAAGAAAGCCGCTCCAGGGGAGCAGCAAAAGACCGTGACTAGCAAGGAAAGAGGAACCATGACAGGAAACTGGCGCTGATCTTTGAAATAGCGTCGTGGTTGCCAATGTTTCAGCAAACACGGGCACTAGAAAAAAAGAAAGCCGCTCCAAGGGAGCGGCAAAAGACCGTGACTAGCAATGAGAGGGAGAAACCATGACAGGAAACTGGCGGTTTCTGTCGTGGTTGCCAACGTCTCATTAAACGCTGACAATCACAATATAATCATTCTCATTTACCACGTCAACCTAAATGCGAATACTTTTTATTTATTTTTAAGACAGTTTTTTTACACTACCCCACCAGCTGCAACCAAACGGGCAACGTCAGCATCGCTAACAGCGTCTGGCCGGTAATAATTGCCGCCATAAGCTCTGCATCCCCCCCCAACTGCCGAGCAAGAATGTAAGCAGATGTGGCGGTAGGCAGCGCTGCAAACAGCAGCGCCACATCACGGCTGATAGGGTCCAGCCCCACCAGCCACGCTAATAGCAGCACCACCGCAGGCATTAACAGCAGCTTGATGCTATTCGTCGCTATCACGCCACGATCAAGCCGTAGCAGTGCTGCGGGGCGCAGCGCCACGCCCACGGCAATGAGCCCTAACGGCAGCGCCGCACCTCCCAATAACCCTACGGTATCCTCGCTCCAACCGGGCAAGCCAACCCCCGAAAGATTGAGTCCGATACCTGCTAGACAGGACAAAATCAGCGGATTTTTAGCCAGTGCGAGGGCACTTTGGCCAAGGCTTCCACTGCCTAGCGTCCCTGCCGCGACAAAGCTTGCGACGCACATTACGTTCACCACCGGTACCATGAGTGCCACCGCCACAGCGGCGGGAGTCGCCCCCCTGCTGCCATGCAGTGCCGC